>CAIVZW010000058.1 GCA_903910495.1 uncultured beta proteobacterium | reverse complement strand
GATAGCTTAAAAACCCGTTCATGGTGAGCCTGTCGAACCATAAACGGGTTTTTACCTGTCCAACCGACAGGTACCTGCGGGCGGATACCCGGGTGTGCGACAATTGCAGGTAATTCCGCTGCACCTGCGCAGTAGTTCATTGACCTGATCGAGATTGTTTATGCGGTTTTCCACACGAATCGTTTTCATCTTGCTGGCCACGGCTTCGCTTGGCCTGTTGGTGGCCGGTCTGGTCATCGGCGAGTGGGCTCGACTGCACCCGTGCCATCTGTGCAACTTCCAGCGCCTGCTCTACATGGTTCTGGCTTTCTTTGCCCTGTGCGGTGCGCTGCTGCCCGGCTGGCGCAGGCTGTGGTGCGCTCTTTTCGCTCTGACGGCCGCCGGTGGCGTGGCCACCGCCCTGCAACAGAGCTGGATGCAATATGCTCCGCAGCAGGCAATCGAATGCGGTTTCGGCGATCCGACGCTGGTCGAGCAGATTGTTAACTGGCTCGGCATGCAGTGGCCGTCGATGTTCATGGTGACCGGCTTCTGCACGAACAAGGAGTGGATATTCCTCGGCCTTTCTCTGGCCAACTGGTCGGGGCTGTGTTTCCTGGCCTTGTTCGTTGTTGCCGGCTGGCTGCTGTTCAGGCGCGAGACAATGACCGGCGCCTGACTGACGATGCAGCATCTCCAGTCCATCCTGTCGGTTACCTTTCCTTTCTTTGCCCTGGTGCTGTGCGGTTACATGGCGGTGCGACGCGGTTTGCTGCCGATCGAATCAATTCCCGGACTCAGCATTTTCGTGCTGTATTTTGCCTTGTCCGCCATGCTCTTCCATTTCGGTTCAGCGACACCAATTGGCCAACTACTCGACGTTCCATTGGCTGTGCTCTATACGGTCTGTTCGGTAGTGCTGGTCACGGTGACCGTAGTGGCCAGTCGCAATGAACGCATCGGCATCAAGGATGCTGCCTTCGGTGCGATGGCTTCCGTTTTCTCCAACAGCGGATTCATGGGCATCCCGCTACTTCTGGCGCTGCTCGGTGAAAAGGCCGTCGGGATCATAATCGTCACCCTTTTTATTGACCAGATGCTGATCAGTCCGCTCTGCATGTCAATAGCTTATGTTCAGAGCAATACCGGTCAGTCACGTTCCATGTCCGCACTGTTTCTTTCCTGCGTACGTTCGCTCAGGGGTGCGGCGTTGAACCCTCTGTTGTGGTCAATTCTTGCCGGGGTGCTGTTTGGCTTGTCCGGCCTGAGCCTGACGGAACCGGTAAGGAAAACGATTGACTTGCTGTCGGATGCGGCATCGCCGGTTGCGCTTTTTACACTTGGCGCGATTCTCGCGCGCAACGCGGTAAAGGCGACACATCGCAGTCCTTTGATGGATTACGTTCCAGTGGCATTGGCCAAGCTTTTCGTACATCCCCTGCTGATTTTCCTGGGCGCATGCGTCGCTGAGTGGCTGGGTTTCCCGCTCGATGCGCAGACGTTTACGATCATCGTTCTCATTGCCGCGTTGCCCAGTGCCAGCAACGTCTCGATGCTCGCCGAACGCTTCGGCGCCGATTCCGGCCGCATCGCGAGCATCATCATGGTGTCTACGGTATTGTCTTTTTTTACCTTCTCCGGGATGGTGTGGGTCCTGGGAGTCAGCTTGTAAAATGCGTCACTTTTTTTCCATGTTGTGTTGGAAATAGAGTGTTTCGTCGCCGTAGCGCGAGTAAACGACCGGAGAGGTAAGAACCAGTTGCCCCAGCAGTTTCGCGTTTCCGGCCGGTTCATTCTCAGGCAGCGTATAGATGTCGTACAAGGTTTGTCCGACCGGCAAGGTGGCCAATTTGATGCGGAAATCATCCTCGGCGGAGCTTTCCTGCATGAG
>CAIVZW010000057.1 GCA_903910495.1 uncultured beta proteobacterium | reverse complement strand
GAGAGCCGCAATGAAAAAGATCGTATTGCTTCAAACCAGCATGGTGTCATTCAAAACGTTTAATGACTTGTTTCATGAAATCATTCCTGAGGCTCAAGTTTCAAATCTGGTCGATGAGGATTTGCTGAATACGCTGAATCTCAACAAAGGAATCACGTCTTCGATTATTCAGCGAATCAGCCAATACTGCATTTTTGCCGAAGCAGCGGGTGCCGATCTGATTTTCAGTCAGTGTTCATCGACGCGCGAAGGAATTGAATGCGCAAGAAAAATGGTTAACATCCCGATAGTCATGGTGGACGATGGCATGGCTGAACAAGCGATTACCATGGGCACCCGAATCGGTGTGGCGGCTACCGCAGCAGCAACCCTGAAGCCAACCGTTTCGGCGCTTTCGCAGCTTGCGAAAAATGCGGGGAAGACCATTGAAGTCAAAACCTATCTGGCCGACGGGGCATTGGACGTTCTGATGAAAGAAGGGAATCGGGATAAGCATGACAAGCTGGTTTTGGACCTTCTAAAGCGGGCAGAAAAAGAAAATGACGTGATCGTTCTGGCGCAAGGAAGCATGGTTACACTGGAACCCTACTTGTCGCAAATCGCTGTTCCGGTATTGACCAGCCCCCGTCTCGGCGTGCAAAGGGCGCGCAAGATTCTTTTTGGATAAGCCCCCAAGAACCAGGATCTATTCGACCCTTGCCCCAAAGTTGGTGATCTTGACGACCATGCCTTTCTTGCTCTTGATTGTGTAGAGACTGGCCGGCTTGCCATCCACTTGCTTCTGGAAGTCGGCTGTGCACAGTTCTACGTAGGCCGGCTGCGGGGCAGCGGCGTGTTTATTCGCTGATCAACGTAGCTCTTTCATAGCACTCCTGAGTGATTTGTTCTGACAGGTGTTGATTTTGTCAGACCGTGTTGGTATATTGGTCAATTGGTAATTGGCTGACCAATATAAATGCCTAAAAAAACCGTTCTCAAGCACATCGAGCCGATTCGGCGTGAGAAGCCGTCGACGTTGATCGTTCGACAGCTACGCTCACTGATTGCTAACGGAACTCTGCCCCCAGATAGCTTGCTTCCACCCGAGCGTGAGTTGGCCGAGCAGTTCGGCGTTTCACGCAGCCAGGTGAGAGAAGCATTACAGCGACTGGAGTTCTTCGGTGTTGTACAAACCTATCCGCAAAGCGGAACACGGGTTGCGAGTCTGGGTAGCGAAGCCCTGGAACGTCTGATCGCCAACATTCTTGATCTCGATAAAAACGACATCCGGTCGCTTACTGAAACTCGTTGCACTCTGGAAGTAGATGCCGCACGGCATGCTGCCGAACGGGCAGAGCCGGAGGATATTGAGCGCCTGAGCGAAATATTGCGGAATTTCGAGGCCGAAGTGAAAGCGGGGCGCAGCGGCTTCGATTACGACCTGGCCTTTCATCTGGCGGTCGCCGATGCCTCAAAGAATTCGATCATGTCTTCGCTGATCGGCATGATTGCACCCGACATCATCGTCAAGGCCTCGAAAGATTTCCAGACTTGCAATCCAGTGCGTTCGCTGGTGGCCCTGCAGGAACATACCCGGATTGTCGACGCCATATCGGCACGTCTTCCTGACGAAGCCGGGCTGGCCATGGCCATTCATTTGAAGATGGCCATTCGTCAGTTCGGCAAAAAACCTGATGATCCACCTTGAAAGCACACCTCGCGATTCAACGCAACACTCAAAACCGTAATAACCACTAAGGAGAAAATCATGCGCATCGTCACCGCTCTAACCGCAGTTGCTGCCGCCACTCTTCTCATCGTTTCACCGGCTATTGCCCAGCAGAAAAAAGTCATCAAGCTTTCGCATAGCCATCAGGCAAACCTTGATTCGGAAATCCATACGGCAGCGCTGGAAATCGAAAAATACATCGCCGCAAACTCGAAGACGCTGGAGGTCAAAATTTATCCGGCCAATGCACTCGGGCAGGAGCGTGACGTCTACGAAGGAATTCAGCTCGGCTCGGGGGCAAGCTGTGTGATATCCGGTACGGCCATTCTCAACAATTTCAACAAGCGCGTCGGCGTGCTGGATTTGCCGTTTGTCTGGCGTGATTACGCACATGTGCATAAAGCTCTGGATGGCGCAGTTGGTGCAACACTGGCCAAGGAACTCGAAGGGGCGAACCTGAAGGTTCTGGCGTGGATGGACAGTTGGGGTTATCGCAATGTGGTGACCGCAAAAAAGGAAGTTAAAACCCTTGCCGACCTGAAAGGCCTGAAGATCAGAACGATACAGACGCCGATCTACGTGGCAACGCTCAATCTGCTGGGCGCCAATGCGACGCCGATGGCCTTCGGTGAAGTCTATTCGGCCATGCAAACCGGTGTCCTGGACGGCTACGAGCACGGCGCCTCGGTGACCCTGGCACAGAAGTTCTACGAAGTCAGCAAATACATGACGCTGACCAAACATTTGTTCGGACCGCTGGTGATGGCCTGCTCAATCAAGGAATGGAACGGCCTGACGGCCGACGAAAAGGCTGTGTTGCAAAAGGCCGCCCTGCTTGGCCGTGATGTCCAGCGCGCCGCAGCACCTGTCGAGGAAGCCAAAGCATTCGACCAACTCAAAGCCAAGGGCATGATCATCAACCCCATCGATCTTGCCCCGATTATGCCTGCGGTCAACAAAATGCAGGAAGACCTGGCCAAGGATCTTGGCGCTACGGATCTTCTGACCCAAATCAAAGCCGCGCGCTAGTTCAGGACTGATTACTCCACTGCGTCATCCCCGCAGCAGCGGGGATGACCGGTATATTCAGCTCTTCCCTGAACCAGCTCCAGATTCAATCAACTTTTCGGGTTGCCAACTCAACATGCTCAATAAAATCGATCGTGCGGTGGAATCCATGCTTGTCGTCCTGTTAGTGGGAATGGTTGTCATCGGCGGATTGCAGATCTTCAACCGTTTCGTACTTAACATGTCTCTTTCATGGTCGGAAGAATTGCAGCGTTACGCCCATATCTGGCTGGTATTTCTTGCCATACCGGTGGCTTACCGGCGCTGCGCACACATCGGCATGAACATGCTGGTTGTGCGTTTTGCTCCGTCCGTGCAGAGCGCACTCAGGCTCTCATGTGAATTGCTCTGGCTGGTCTTTGGCCTGTGCGTAGCCTATTACACGCTGATCATCATGCGCGTCGCAAAAAACCAGACGACCTCGGGTCTGAGCATCACGATGGACTGGGTGTATCTGGGGCTGGTTGTCGGATCCATCTACCTGGTCATCTGCGTCGTGCGCAATCTGGCGCAAGGTTCATGGAAAATCGCCGGGAGTGCGCAATGACGCTGATCCTGATATTTTCCGGACTGCTGCTGTTGATCGGCCTTGGCTTCCCGGTACTGCTGGCGATCGGAGCCACGGCATTCTGCGGGATCATCGGTACCGATGGTCTGGTACCGGCGCTTTTTCCACAAAAAATGCTGGCCATGCTCGATACTTTTTCCTTGCTGGCGCTGCCCTACTTCATTCTGGCCGGCGAATTGATGTCGCGCGGCGGACTGTCAAAAAAGCTGGTGTATTTTGCCGAAGTAGTCGTCGGACATCTGCGTGGCGGACTCGGCCACGCCTCAGTCGTATCCAGCATGATCTTCGCCGGTGTTTCGGGTTCCTCGACGGCAGATACTTCAGCCATCGGATCGATCCTGATCCCGTCAATGAAGGAACGTGGTTACAAGCCAGGCTTCGCTGCTGCGCTGGTGGCCTGTGCAGGAACCATCGGCGCCATCATCCCGCCCTCGATGACGATGATCGTTTACGGTTCCATGACCGGAGTATCGATCGGCTCGATGTTCCTGGGCGGTATTATTCCCGGCGTATTGATCGGTTTTGGCCTGATGCTGGTCATCTACCTGTATTCTCTCAATGAAAATTTTCCCGAACTCAGGCAGGTATCCGGTGGCTTTTCCTTCGGCAAAGCCATTCGTGCGCTGGGCCAGGTCTGGCTTGCCTTGCTCGCCCCCGTCATCATCATCGGGGGCATTCTGACGGGGGTCTTCACCGCCACCGAGGCCGGCGTTACGGCCTGCATCTATTCGTTCATCGTTGCGCTGTTTGTGTACCGCATCATTGGCTGGAAAGATCTGCCGGAAATCCTGATCGACACGGCGGTGACCACCGCGATGGTCGTCGGCATCATCGCCGTAGCCGGTGCGCTCGGCTGGCTGCTGTCCTTTCTGGATTTCAACGACACGGTACTGGGGCTGATCAAGTACATTTCCGGCAGTCGCACCGGCGTTCTTCTCTCGCTGCTGGGCATCATGCTGGTGCTGACCATGTTTGTCGAATCACTTGCCGTAATGGTCATTCTGGTACCGGTCTGCGCATTCATCGGGCAGCAATACCACATCGACCCGATTCATCTCGGCCTGCTCGTCACGATCGTGACCCAGATCGGTGCGACGACGCCGCCTGTTGCCGTCCTGCTGTTTGTTTCGACCAGCATTGCCGGTACGACCTACGACCAGACCGTCAAATACTGCTGGGGCTTTATCGCAGCAGAGGTCAGCGTTTTGCTGCTGGTGGTCTTTGTTCCACAAACAGTCACCTGGATTCCTCACACATTCCTATAGGTAAATACCATGCCAGCGAGACACATTCTTGCCTGTAATCATGCGAACAAGCCCATCCTCAATGCCGAATCACCCGTAGCTAACACCTACTTCCGCTTGCTTACACTTGACGCCGGGAAGACGGAAGAATTCCAGCTTGAAGAATTCGAATGTCTGGCAGTCGTTTTATCCGGCACGGCCGATATCACGGTTTCCGGCGAATGCTTCGCAGCGGTCGGCCAGCGCGCCGACATCTGGTCCGGGCAAGCCGATTCAGTGTATTGCGGCCGCAATAAAGTGGTCAGAATCGAAGCGCGCAGCCCGCTAGAACTGGCCCTGGCCGGATGCCGCTCGCAAGCCGACTATGCGGCCTTTCGCGTACGGCCCGATGAAGTGGATTGCGTGGATGTGGGATCGAACGAAACGAAATCACGGCGGCGAATATTCCATATCCTCGGCCATAACGGCGTCGGCCGCAGCGGTGATTTTCTGGTCTCCGAGTTGTACTGCGACGAAGGCTGCTGGTCGGGTTATCCGCCGCACAAGCACGACACGGATCGCGAGGGCGAAACGGCGCACGAGGAGGTTTACCACTACCGCTTCAACCCGCCAAGCGGTTTTGGTGGACAGTTCTGGTACGAGAAACCGGATCAGGGCCAGCCGACGGAATCGCGTGTCGCGATGACGCGGCACGGCGATACCTTCTGTTTCGACACCGGCTACCACCCGACGGTCACCTCGCCGGGTCATGCGGAATACATCTTCACCATCCTGGTCGGCAAGACACAGCGATCGCTGATCCAGCATTTTGACAAGGCGCACCGGCACATGCTGGACAAGATCCCCGGCATCGCCGCAATGTGCGAGAAGTTCAAGTAGCGCCGCTTTCATCGCGCCGCCAGCCGGCGGAAGTCCTTCTGCCCGGCTCAGAGCGGGTAAGCAAAACGCCGGAGCAGGCGGGCGGTCTCGTAGAGCGGCAAGCCCATCACGCCGGTATAACTGCCGGCCAGATGTTCGACAAACAGGCCGGCGTGCCCCTGGATGCCATAGGCCCCGGCCTTGTCCATCGGCTCGCCGCTGGCCACGTAGCGCCGGATTTCGGCTTCGTCAAGCACGCCAAAACGAACCTCGCTGATCGACAGCATCGATTCGACGCGCCCCTCAAAGGCGATGGCAACGGCGCTCAGTACGCGGTGCGTATGACCTGAAAGACGGCGCAAAATAGCGTGCGCATCATTGGCATCAAGCGGCTTGCCGATAATTTCGCCTGCAAATTCGAGCGTGGTGTCGGCGGCCAGTACCGGCTGCGGCAACAGTTTTCGCCAGCCAACGATACGCCAGCCGTGCCCGGCCTTGGCGCGTGCCACACGGTCAACGTAGTCGATCGGCGCTTCGCTGTCATGCGGCGTTTCGTCGAGTTCCAAGTCAGCACGCGGCGGGTTGCGAAAGACGATGGTATCGAAGGGGATACCGATCTGCGTCAGCAATTCGCGCCGGCGGGGACTGCGCGAAGCCAGGTAAATACGCGGATTGTTCAGATTGATCGGCATCCCGGCTAAGCCTCGCGATGATAGGGATGGTTTTTGACCACGCTGACGGCGCGATAAAGTTGTTCGCAGAGGATCAGTCGCGCCATGGCGTGTGGCAGGGTCAGGCTGGAGAGACGGAGCATCTCGTTGGCGCGCTGCTTCAGTTCCTCGTCGATGCCATCGGCACTGCCGATGATGAAGGCCGTGTCGCCGCCTTCGCGCATCCAGTCTTCAAGGCGCTGTGCCAGCTTCAGGGTGCTCAGGTCGGTACCGCGTTCGTCGAGTACGACAATCCGGGAATACCCCGGCAAGGCGGCCTGCAAGCGGGTTTTCTCGGCCGCCAGGAGCTGTTCGCGGGTCTTCGATCCGCGTGGCTCGGGCTTTATTTCTGTCACGGACAAGGGCAATTCGCGCGGCATGCGCTTGATGTACTCGGCGCAGCCTTTGGCCACCCAGTCGGGAAGCTTGTGGCCAACGGCGAGAATGCCGAGTCTCATGCGCTGGCGGTAGCGGCCTTGCGTACGCGAGCCGGGCCTTTGACGCTCCACAACTCTTCAAGGTTGTAGTAGCTGCGAATGGCCGGTTGCATGACATGGACGACGATATCGCCCAGATCGACCAGCACCCATTCGCCGCCATCCTCGCCCTCGGTCGAAAGAATCTCGCCGCCGGCTTCGCGCACCTTTTCTTCGACATTGTTGGCCAGTGAGCGGACCTGACGATTCGAATCGCCGCTGGCAATGATGATGCGTTCAAAAAGCGGCGTGAGTTTGGCGGTATTGATCACTTCAATGTCCTTGCCTTTGATGTCTTCAAGGGCGCTGACGACGAGTTTTTCGAGCTGGGGTAGTTTCATTATGGATTCAAATCTCCGAATAAAAGTGGTGAGCCTGAATGTGATCGACCAGCACGTCAGGCAATAAATAGCGGGGGCTATGAGCCTTGGACAGCAGCGTACGTATCCGGGTTGCAGAAATGTCGAGCTGGGTCATGGCGAAGGTCGCAATGCGACCGGCGGGTACTTCAGCCAGCAGCAAAGGATCGGCGCAGAAGCGGTCATGGTAAAGACTGGCCAGCGCTGGCGACAAGCTGGCCGTATCCACCGGATAACCCGGACGATGCGCAACGGCGATGTGCGCCAGATCAATCAGTTTCTCCCAACGGTGCCAGTCCGTCATGCCGGCAAAAGCATCCGCACCGACGAGCAGCACCAGTGGGCGCTCCGTACCGCAGACCTGCGGCTGACGCAGCCGCTCAAGCGTGGGTACCGTATAGCTTGGCCGCGCGGACTCGACTTCAGCGGCATCGAGTTCAAAACGCGGGTTACCAGCAATGGCCAGACGGACCATTTCAAGGCGCTGCGCGGCGCTGACCTTCGGTGAATCACGCAGCGCCGGCTGTCCGGCAGGTATCCAGCGCACGCCGGACAGTCCAAGTGCATCGACCGCCTCCTCAGCCAGACGCAGGTGAGCAAAGTGCAGCGGATCGAAGGTACCGCCGAAAACGCCCAGCGGCTTGCGACCTGAGGCTTCACACATCGTCATCAATGCTGACAAAAACGTCACGATAACTGACGTAGAAACTGGCATACAGCGTCGGCAGCACAATGAAAACGATCAGCATCGTGAGCATGATGGGAAATAGCCTGCCTTCATCGGAGATGAAGGAGCTCAACGCCGCCAGGGCAAGCCCCGGAACCAGCGCTCCGGCGACCAGTACCGCCAGCGAATAGACAAGAAATGCCCGCCAGTTGCGCGCACAGGCCACGAAGCTGAAGAACAGCGCCTTGCCGGCCGACAGACCATGCCAGGCAACCAGCACCGGCGCATACCAGTAAGCCATCATCAGGGGCGCGAACATGAACAAGGCGAATTGCGCCGCCAGCATGAGATCATCGCCAGCCACGTCCGCCTGCCTGCCGGTCAGGAACAGATGGAACAGCGCACCGCCGTCGATCAAAGCCGAGATTCCGAGAATGACCACGGCGATGATCAGATATATTGCGCCGAGGACAAGCTGTACGCGCAAATTCTCGTTAAAGCCCGAGAACAGCACTTGCGGGTTCAGCGGCGCAGCTTGCTCGATCATCCGACAGGCATTCATCAGGCTGACCGACAGGGCCGGAATGCATACGGTCGCGGCAATCTGTCCGATAACCGGGATCGAATTGACCAGCGCCATCAGCATCCAGTAGGCGAGCACGAGCAGGGTCAGCATCAGCTGATTCTTGCGGAAAATCCGGAATCCATCATATAACCAGTGCCAGCCGCGGCTGGCCGGAAGAGTCAGTGCTTGCATGGCAAGGCGGCAGTAGGATTAGTTGGCAACGAATATATCCCGATAGGAAGCATAAACCGACCCGGAAAGCACCGGAATCAGCACAAGAAAACCAAGAAAGACCGGCAGTGCCGCGAAGAACGCGAGCACCATGACGAGCAGGCCATAGACCAGGAAAGGCAGGGTGTTCTTCAGGCAGGCATTGAAGCTGGCCTTGAGCGCCTCAACCGGCTGCATGTTATTGAAGAACACCAGCGCCGGTGCAAACCAGATGGCCATGAACAAAGGCACGGAGAGCGCCAGCGAGAGCAGCATGGCGAATATCATCCCGCCGAAGGCCAGCCCGATACCGGCCGCATGCCCCATCATCAGGCCACCGGCCAGACTGCCGCCGCCAAGGACGACAGCAATAGCGAAGATGAGCAGCATGGCCGCCATGTAAAGCACGCCGAGCATCACCAGAGCGCTGGAATTATGCCTGAAACCGGCAAACAGGTCGGGAATCTCCGGTGTTTTTCCGTCCGCCACTTTCTGGCAAGCCAGCAGCATGCCGGCGCCCAGCATCGGGGTCAGCAGGTTGGCTGCCAGCGGGCCCACCAGAGGAACGATGGACAGCCCGAGCAGCACCACAAGGAGCACGATGGTCAGCGCAATCCACAAGCCCGGATTGACGATAAACAGCGCCCAGCCCTGCCTGAGCCATTCAAATGCACTGCCGGAGGCGACGACACGACTATGACCGTTGAAGGCCGGAGCCTGAATCGGGAAAGTTTCCATGTCATCGCTCACGTGATCGGATGGGGAAGAAAAAACTGGAGCGCATTGCTCTCAGCCCAAGCCTCTCCTGTGGAAGATGGTAGGCGACAGCACACTGAGGGCATCGGGTCAGAAGGTTCCGATCACCCACATCGGCACGCTGAGCTGGGGTGTTCCCGGCGTCTCCAGCGGGACGAAAGAACCGTCGCCCTTGTTATCAATCAGCGTATAGGGTACGCCGTGTTCGGGCGTCACCGTTATCTTGTACAGCTTGCCGTTGACGCGATGCTCCTGGACCGTGGCCCCATCGCGTTTCATGATGGTCACCTGCGGCTCGAGGGAAAGATCCAGCGGGATCATGGCCGGCGGCTGGGCATCCGGGACAGGCGGCAAAGGGCTGCGTGTCTGGGCTACAACCGGGGCAACAAGGATGCTCAGCAGGACGAAAATGTAAACAAAACGAGGCATGGCAATGGCTTTCCGTAGTATTTTCCGATGTTGCTGATTGTATTACAGATTGAGCAACATCTCGCGTTCGGCTGGAAGCGGGGCAAATCCACGTGACTCGTAGTGCTTGAAGATGGCCTCAACGACGTCTTCCGGCTTGTCGATGATCTGGATCAGATCGAGGTCCTCGGGCGAGATCATTTTTTCATCGACCAGCGTGCTGCGGAACCAGTCAATCATTCCACGCCAGAATGGCTCATGAACCAGGATGATCGGGATTTTCTGACTTTTTCCGGTCTGGATCAGGGTCAGCGCCTCCAATAACTCGTCGAGCGTGCCGAAACCGCCGGGCATCACGACGTAGGCGTTGGCAAAGCGTACAAACATGTATTTGCGCGCAAAAAAATGGCGGAAGGTCTGTGAAATATCCTGATAGCCATTGGCGACCTGTTCATTCGGCAACTGGATATTCAGGCCAACGCTCGGGGACTTGCCATGGAAAGCACCTTTGTTGGCCGCCTCCATGATGCCTGGTCCGCCACCTGAGATGACCGAGAAGCCGGCATCCGAGAGCTGGCGGGCGATGTCCTCGGTCAGCTTGTAGTACGGTGAATCAGGCGGCGTGCGCGCACTGCCGAAGATCGAGACCGCCGGACGAATCGCTGACAGACGCTGCGTGGCCTCGACGAACTCTGACATAATGCCGAAAACACGCCAGGCTTCCAGCGACGTAGTGAACTTTGACGCGGCAGGATCGGCCTGCG
>CAIVZW010000056.1 GCA_903910495.1 uncultured beta proteobacterium | reverse complement strand
CGGGGATTTCCGTCGCCGTTCCAGCCGCCAGCGCCACGATGCGAATTACGAGCTCTCGCTCCGTGCGATCGTTGACGCGACGCACTGCTTCGGAGTCGGGAAACACAAGCAGCGTGGGCATCTGTGCCCGATCAGTCGGCACCGTGGGTTGGCGACGGATCGCCGCTCCCTGTGCCGAGGCAACGGGCGTGAGCCTGGCCACCACGGTTTGAATGATCTGTTCGCGGATGCTTTGCATCACAACCTCACATCACACCTTGGAAAGCGTGGCCACCGATTCGGAACCATCCCGGATCTGGCGCACTTCGCGTACCCGGTAGGACTGGCCAGCGATGTCCACCGCATCGCCCTGGCTCAGCGTCAAACGCTCGCTCGGGTATTCGATCTGGTAGTCACGTGAGAGCGCCAGCCCATCGAGCACGCTGTCATCCGGCGCACGAAACGCCGCGTGCAAAGTGACTGCACCCACCTTGACGGTGCTCAGCAGTCCGCAGCGCGCGGCCGCGTCGTACAGATCCGCGACGTTCACCGGCGTCAAGCCATGGTGAGTTTCACCAGCACCCCCGGCCGGTGACACATCGGCAGCGGGTTCGACTGGGTATGCAGATCGGTGCCCCGCTCAAACTTGCGCGGTTCCTGCTTGGCGTAGATCGGCTCACCGAGGGTATTCACGGTTTCGTTGAAATCGGCCGGCGCAAAGTAGGTGCCGAAGGTGTCGATCGTGCCGAGCGGGAAGCAGTGCGCTTCACCGGCGGCAATAAAGCGGACGACCGATCCGGCAATATTTGACGCCTGACCGCGATACTCCTCGAAGACGATGCCGCCGAACGCAAAACCAGTGCGGACATCATCACGCAACATCGCACCTTGCGCGTAGTTCTCGTAGGCTTTCTCCACCTTGCCATGCCCCACGAGTTTTTCAAGGAACTCGGGCGAGCACAAGCAGCGCACCCCCGTCATGAACTCGCCGCGCAGGTTCTCCTCGATATGGCTGACGACCTCAACGCACTTGTTACGCACGTTCGTTGTCTCCACATTCAGCGCAAAGTTCACCGTCTTTGCAGGAATCTCGAAGTCGTTATACAGATTGTGCAGTACCGTGCCGTCAGCATCGAGGATCACGCCCTTGAGCGCGCCCATGCGCAGGTGTTCCAGCGTAATCGCATGCTTGTTGCGCATGCTCTGCAGGTGCTGCGCGAGGACACCGGCAACCGATTCCATTTCCGTTTCGGAACCGAAGGCGCGAACACCCTGGACTTCTTCAGGTAACACCACATCATCCAAGGGAACGTGCGGCACGACGAAGGAGCGCAATTTGCGTTTGTCGCGGACGTTCAGCGTGGCCGGGCCGCCCAGCGTTTGCGTGGGCAAAAGGCTGAGCGCGCCATTGCGCTCCTCGACCACGATCTGCCGGGTACGCACCGGCCGGGCCGGAAACAGACCAAGTTGTTCGAGCCGGCCATAACGATTCGGCAAGAGATTGATGGCCGCCGTGAGGCTCGCCATCGAGAAGCCGGGGTTATCAAAAGGATTTTGCATTTTTGGATCTCCAGAAAGCCAAAACCCGCCAGGCGGCGGGTCTTTGTAGGGTGAGTCGCGTGGGCTTAAGCCGAGGCGCGAACGAGGACACCGAGCGTGGCAAGTTGCGCGTCAGCCGCGGCCTTCTGCGCTGCGCTAATGCCCACCGGCCAGATCAATGCACTTCGGGCAACGATCGCATGACGAGCGATCAGCAGGGCGTCATCGCGATTGCTCAGCGTCGCATCGGTATCGACGGCGAGAACCCCGGCGGCGGTTTCTGATCCGTCGGTGGCGTCCGGATCCAGGGCGTG
>CAIVZW010000055.1 GCA_903910495.1 uncultured beta proteobacterium | reverse complement strand
GGAAATAATGACTGGAAGATACGCAGTAATTGGCAATCCGATCAGCCAAAGCAAGTCGCCGTTTATTCATATGAAGTTCGCCGAACTCACCGGACAGTATATCGACTACACGAAGATCGAGGGACCGCTCGGCGGTTTTCGTGAGGCGGCCGAGGCCTTCCGCACGGCTGGCGGTTCGGGGATGAACGTGACCACCCCCTTCAAGCTCGATGCGTTCGACTATGCAACCGACCTGACCGAACAGGCACGCCTGGCCGGAGCAGTCAATGCGCTGAAGTTCGAAGGTGAAAAGATTTTTGCCCAGAATTTTGACGGCATTGGCCTGGTAGGCGACATCGTGCGTAACCAGGGTTTTCCCATGGCCGGGCGGCGAATTCTTTTACTCGGCGCGGGGGGAGCCGCGCGCGGAGCCATTCTGCCCTTCCTGAAGGAAAATCCGGATCAGCTCATGATCGTCAACCGCACGGTCAGCAAGGCGAAAGAGCTCTTCGAGCAACTCTCTCCTTTCGCCGGAAGCTGTGAATTCTCGTATGGCTCTTACCCCGAGTTGGCAGATTGTCCCGAAAAATTCGACATGGTCATCAATGCGACATCGGCCAGCTTGCGCGGAGAGTTGCCCCCCGTCCATACCGGTGTTTTCAAGCCCGGATGTCTGGCCTACGAGTTGGCCTACGGCAAAGGCCTGACGCCCTACCTGCGCCTGGCCCAGAGGGCGGGTGCGGGGCTGCTGGTCGACGGCGTCGGCATGCTGGTTGAGCAGGCCGCCGAAGCCTTCGAGTGGTGGCGCGGCGTGCGCCCGGACACCCGTTCCATGATCGACACCCTCACGGTGCCGCTGGTCTGAGTATTCACCAGGCAAGTGTTTGCCTGAGCAGATTTTTAACCTGTAGTTGAAAAGGACAAATCATGAAAATTCTCATGCTTCACGGTATCAACCACAACATGTTCGGCAAGCGCGATCCGAAGCAGTACGGCACGATCACTCTGGCCGAGATTGACGCCAAACTGGCCATGCTCGGCAAGGAACTTGGCGCTGAGATCCAGAGCTATCAGACCAACAGCGAAGGCGACATGTGTCAGCGCATTCACCAGGGATTCCTGGAAGGCGTTGATGCCGTACTGATCAATGCCGGTGCCTGGACACACTACAGCTACGGCATTCGCGATGCACTGGCGATTCTGACCTGCCCCATCGTCGAACTGCACATGTCCAACATCCATGCCCGCGAGGAGTTCCGGCACCACTCGTGCTTTGCCGAGATCGTCAATGGTCAGATCTGCGGCTTTGGTGTAGACAGCTACCTGCTGGCACTGAGGGCAGCCGTATCGGCCGTACAGCAGGCGAAGGCCTGAATCACCCCTGACCAAGCTTGAAGCAAGGCGTGTGGGGTAGATCTAGCTCACCCCGCACGCTTTTCCCGATACCGGAAAACCCAGTTGAAATCAGCTGAACAGACTATCCAGTCTCATTCTGGCCGACCCGCCAACCGATGCATGTTTATTTGTTATACGATTCGATGCTTGTACCCGGAAAACCTCCAACCATCGCAATCGCCAAAGAGCTCATTTCATGCTGCTTCGCATCATCAGCATCGTTTTCCCCATCTTCCTCATCGTGCTGGTCGGCTATGTCTATGGCCGTCGGCATCAACCGGAAATGTATGCGGCCAACCGGCTCAACATGGAAGTCTTCTTTCCCGCCCTGATCTTTTCGGCGCTAGCCGGAAAGACCTTCTATCTGGCCGATAACTTTCAGTTGGCCATTGGCGCCGTTGTTGTGGTCATAGGCTCGGGCATTCTCGCCTGGCCGCTGGCGCGACTGCTGGGCTACGCGCCTAAAACACTGGTTCCGCCGGTGATGTTCAACAATGTCGGCAATATGGGACTGCCGCTCATGCTTCTGACTTTTGGCAATCAGGCTCTCGGCGGCGCCATTGTGCTCTTCCTGATCGTAACCCTTTTGCAATTTTCGCTCAGTCCCTGGCTGTTCAACGGTCGCTTGTCTCTGAGCATGATCTGGCGCGAACCGTTTATTGCCGCATCGATTCTTGGTGTCATGGTCAGCCTGTGCGAATTGACGGTCTGGGCACCGGTGATGACGGCAAGCAAGATACTCGGTGATATCGCTCTTGGCCTGATGATCTTTTCGCTCGGCGTACGCTTGTCCAGCACCAGTCTGAGTGCCTGGAGAATCGGGGTGGTGGGCGCTGTCGCTACGCCACTGACCGGGATGCTGATTGCATGGGGGTATGCGGCGCTGGCCGGACTCAACCGAAGCGATCAGGACATGCTTTTCATCTTTGGCGCCCTGCCCCCGGCGGTATCCAGCTTCATCTTCGCTGAGCGCTTCAATCAGGAACCGGAGAAAGTTGCCTCGATCGTCATGATCGGCAACGCTTCGGCACTGTTCTTTATCCCGCTGGCGCTGGCTCTCCGGCTTTGACAGGCTGAAGCAACGAAGCACGCCAGTGCTTATAGCGGCCTGAGGCTCAAAACCGTGTCCGGAGAATACGGAGCGGTATCTTTTTCCCATGAAGTTTATTCCGGAATTGCACAAGCTATTGAATATCTCATGGCTAAAAGCAGTTCTGTGTGCGATCAGAAAAAATGATTCCGGATGAAGACTCTGATTGTAATGTTTCGGACACGCAGGGAACCCGTAACGGGCAGACGGACATTTGAGATTTCCATGGTGT
>CAIVZW010000054.1 GCA_903910495.1 uncultured beta proteobacterium | reverse complement strand
TGAGCGCCAGGTAAGCCCTGGCGTTCTGGATGGCGGCGGCCACCTTGGCACGATTGCGGACGATCCCCGGATCGGCCAACAGCGCGGCGACTTTTTGATCGTCATAGCGGGCAATGAGCGCCGGATCGAAACCATCGAAGGCGCGCCGATAGTTTTCTCGTTTCTTGAGGATCGTCGCCCAGGACAAACCGGCTTGCGCACCCTCAAGGATCAGAAGCTCAAACAAAGCCCGATCATCATGGAGAGGAACACCCCATTCCAGATCATGGTATTGACGGTAAAGGTCGGAACCTTCGCTCCAGGGACAGCGTTCCATAGAAATCAACCGGGCAGATAAAGCTTGAGTCTTACCGCCAACAGTCCATGTGTTACGACCAGCTCATTTTGCTCGCTGCTTTTGTACCCCAACGATCATCAGTGATTCGCCTGTTTTCTGGCACTGGGCAAAGCTATCGCAATGACGGCAATTCGGCCTTATGTGGAGCTCCACATAAGGCCGAGGAGCAGGTCGACAGCCAACAAGGTCGAACGGCTGGTATCTGATGAGTTACCCGCTTTAGGCTGCTGAGCTTGTCTACACAATAAAACCGTCCTGCCGATCTGTGGTGTGATGATGCTTCCCTAAAGAGCTTCCTGTTCTGTAGTGAATCCTGCTGCGCCGATTGCGACCGAAAGAGACTCCCAACCTGCAAGCGTCGCGAAATGCTGCATCCGCTCAATAGTTCGTTGGGCCGCCTTGCATCGCTTGGACTCTGGAATATCAACCGGATGCATCGCCCACGGGCGAAGTCGATGACCGGCTGTGGCTGCCTCTCTCGCTAACACAGCAGCAATCCGAAATCCGCCTTCATCTAAATCGCCCCAATGGAAGACCGGTGTCTCTGATGGCAAATCTTTGAGAAGACGCACATACATCGCGCGCCATGCCGGCGAGGGCATGCCGGCCGTGTAAAGTAGAAAGATCGGCTCATTACAGCGCCGTTTGGCCTCGCTATGGAACGTGGTCAGGTTTTCGATACTCATTACCGACTCCGGGATGCTCGCCATCCGACGAACCGCCGTAGTTGGAAACCCAGCATAGGGGGCATCCAACAGTGCCGTCACGCGATCACGTTCAATCTCGACCCGGCCCGCGAGCAATGCCGGGTGCTCTTCGCGGAAGAGACCGATCTCCTGCCACACTTCGCTGGGTGAGCGTGGCGGAGCGTCGGTAGCTCCAGAGAGTAGGACATCCAGTTGTGGCGCAAGGTTTTCGATCCGCTTGCTCTGGCGGAACAAGGTGGCGCTCGCCTCACGAATCGGCTGGGCAATCATGCCGACCATTGCTTGCGCGCGAGCAAATGCTATGGCCGAAGCCGCATCGAGCCAGTCCTGATAGCTTTCAGGCCCGAGGCCCCTGACCTTTCCGGCGAGGCGCCACTTGCCCACAATTTCCTTCACTACTGGGAAGTCAGATTCCAGAATAAACAAATGCTGTTCGGCTTTGGCAACGCGCTCAGTCAAAGGTGTCTCGCCAAGGAAAGTTGCCAAGGCCGCCACATCAATTAGGTCAATGCGCTCGAAGAATCCATACTCTCGGTTCGCCCGGTCATGAACGATTGTGATCGCTCCGGCGCTTCGTGCGGCGATGAACGTATCCTCGCACGCACCTTTCTCCTTCGCGAACCGCAGCGCGCGATAGGGGGCCAAGTGATGCGCTGTCAGCGCTGGCGCCCGGTTGCGTACGCCGGCCTCTGACTTGTTTCCGGCGGCCAGGAGACGCTCAAGCAGGCGTTTGGCTAGCGTATCCATGGGTTATGCCGTCGCTGGCGCGGGGTTGCGAATGGCGGCCAGTTCGCGCTCGATCAACTCCGGGTTGAACTCTGGAAGATCGTCACGGAACATCTCCCGCATGGTTTGACTGACATTGTGCCCTTCGAAACGAACGACATTGAGATCTGGGTCACGCTGAATTTCGTAATAGCGGTCCATGAATGCCGAGAGCGTGCCCAGGTTGTCGCCGGGGCTGGCCATCACAACCTGCAACCCCAGTTCTTCGAGGTAGCGCATCGTCGCGATAATGTTGGTCGGGTCCATCTTGTCGAAAGCCTCGTCCAGTAGGATCAGACTCACGCCATCGCGGTTGCGCTTATCCAAGCGATAAGCGGAGGCAAGGGCGGCGCCTGCGATTACGTAGAGCGGCGCTCTATGCTCACCACCAGAGCCAGTCCCAAGTCGCTTGCTTAATAGGCCGACTGTCTTCAGTTCCTTGGTGATCGGATCTTCGCGCCGAATCTCAATATCGAATTCAAAGAATTCTCGGTAGTCATCGAGTGGGCTGCTTACGCCAGCACCGCCTGGGGCAACCTTTTCGCGGAGCAACGCCTCGAACTCCGGCGGGATATCGCCAGGGCCGCCCAGCAAGTCGCCGAAAGCGCCGAAAGAAGCGACGTCCTTCACGAATAACAGCAACGGTTTCAGGTCGGGACGAATCGTACGGACAAACTGATACCGCTCGCCGTTCGAGAAAACCGGGCAGTCCTTCAGTGCAGCATTAAGACGATCCATGGTTTCGTCGAGGAAGTCGAGGTTGTTGCTGAGTGCAATCGCCACATCGGTTCGGAACGTTTCCTGCGATGCACGGTACGCCTCGGCGGCCCGCTCCTCGTGTTGAATTAACTCCGTGCCGTGCAAACGCTCCACCTGAAGCCGAATCCATTCGGCGCTCTTGCGCCAGTCATCGCAGATCCCCTGTCCCGGCGATTCGCGATACTCGGCGAGATAGGTCGAGAAATTTCCGGTGGCAATGCGGGAGAGTTTCTGGGATTCCCGCTCACAGGCAGTAGACCGATCAAATCCGAATGCAGCCATCCCTGCGTAGTTTTCGTCAAAGCGAGACAGTAATCCGTCCCATTGCTCAGACGCGAATAGCCTGTCGTAGTCGGGGTGTTCGCGGGCACCATCGGCTTTTTCGCCGATTTCGGATAACTCCTTTTCGGCCTGAGTTTTCGCTTTGTCGGCGACTTCGACGGCCGATTCCGCCTTGGTTGCGTCTACAACCGTCTTCTCTTTGGAGGCGCGTTCCTCGGGTAATTCAGCAGCGAGAGCGGCAACCTTGTCACAAAGCGCGCGGTATTCCGCGTCAGTGGTGGCCGAAACACGGGCAGTCGCTTTTTCCAGATCAGTACGTGCTTCACGGGCGGCAGCAATGGCGCCGATGATCATCCGATAGCCTGAGTCGTAGGCAAGGGTAGACAGCGCATCAGCTACTGCTTTTAGCGTTCCTGCTTCCTTGGTCAGCTTGTTCTTTCGCTCATGCAGGCGGGCCAAAGACTCTGACAGGCCGGCAATCTGACCAGCACCAGCAGCCCCGATTTTCAGCATGCTTGCGGTCACGCACTCAAGCCGCTCGAAAGAGCCTGGCCCTACGAGCATCCCGTCCTTGGTCAGAGTCCGAGTGCTGGATAACGCTTCTTCATTGGTCGACGCCCGGAGTATGTCGCCAAACTGTCGGCGAAGGTAGGCGACCGCAGCGGGGTTGCTGCCTTCGATTAACTCGGCGACTGACCCTGGGCGTGCCGCCTCCCCAGTTTTCTGGCGGCTGGCTATGGCGATCTTCACTCCGTAGACCGTGCGGCGACCTTCCATCCCACGGTAGATGGCGAACGCTTTTTTCTCGTCCGGACCGTCAACTAGCAGCGCCTCCACATTCCGGCCAAGGAAAGCCTCCATCACCGGCTGCCAGTCGGGGTCGGTGATTTGGACCTCGTCACATACCGGCAACGGCGATAGTCCGCTGTCGCGTAACTCGGTGAGCAGCGTCTGGGCAGGCCCGCTCAACGGTGCCCGTCCGGAACGGACGCGCTCAAGCGAGCTTTCCGCTGTTCCAATCTCCTGATCCAACACGTCGATCTGGCTCTCAATAGTGCGTATCGACTGGAACATGCTATTGACAATGCGTGACGACAATTTCACCACGGGACGGATTGCACGCTCGGCAAGCGATTCCGTGAGGCTATCCAAATCGTTGGTGCGAATTATCCACGGCAAAGGTCTCGGCAACCTGCGCCGGACGGTTCACGCGATT
>CAIVZW010000053.1 GCA_903910495.1 uncultured beta proteobacterium | reverse complement strand
TTTTTCTGCGCGGATTGACCCGGGAAAGCCGGCACTGGGGAAATTTTCCCGAAGTGTTTCGCCGGGAAGTGTCCGATGCCCGGATAGTTGCACCGGATCTGCCCGGCAACGGCAAAGAGAATGCCCGGGAAAGCCCGATTCATGTCGATGAAATGGCCGAGTTCATGCGTGCCAAATTGCTTGGGCAAGGCATTCTTCCGCCTTACCATTTGCTGGCCATGTCGCTGGGGGCCATGGCAGCCATTTCCTGGGCGGCGCGTCATCCGGATGAAATTCGCGCCTGCGTCCTGATCAACACCAGCCTGCGTTCCTTCAATCCTTTCTACCGGCGTCTGAAACCCGGCAACTATCCTCGTCTATTGCAGCTCGCATTGCTCGGGGGGAGTGACGGGGAGTGGGAAAGCACCATTCTTGACCTCACCAGCCGCCTGGCCGAACGACCCGCCGAGGTGCTGAGAAACTGGGTCGCCTATCGGAGCGAATACCCGGTCAGCAGGAACAATGCGCTCCGGCAGCTACTGGCTGCCGCCCTCTACCAGGCACCGCTGGCCAGGCCCGAATCCCCGATTCTGGTCCTGACCAGCCGGCAGGACGCACTGGTCGATACCTCGTGCTCGCGCCAGTTGGCTCTGCGCTGGAATACGGCCTTTGCCGAGCATCCTGCGGCAGGGCACGACCTACCGCTCGACGATGGTCCCTGGGTAGCCCGGCAGGTGAGCCACTGGTTGCCTAACTTGCTTTCGCAATTACCGTAGCCACCTGGCAATAGGCTTGCTCCGGGACTTTGCGGCCTGTCCAACGGGCATGGCACAGAGTGCCGCCCCGAACCATGAAAGCCGCCATGCCCGTTTCCCTCACCCCCGCCCCCTCTCCCAGAGGGCGAGGGGAAATTCGAGAGTCGCTGACGCGATTTTCACACTAATCGCATTAAACCAAAACTTCATCCGCGTGCAATCCCGCTGTAACGTGGTTTGCCTATGGTCTGTCTGTACGACAACAAGGAGACAGACCATGAGCACAAACTTGATCACCACCCAACAGAGAGAGAAACCGGTTCGCCCCAGGCTCTCGGTCGGCATCGCCCAGTACCCGCGCGAGATTCATGAAGCGC
Organism: uncultured beta proteobacterium; assembly: GCA_903910495.1. Next base: position 7,311 of record CAIVZW010000053.1, on the reverse strand, counting down.
AAAAGCTGCGTTACCGCATTTTCGCCGGCGAACTCGGCGCCAACCTGCCGACGCACATGCCCGGCGTCGATCAGGATCGCTACGACGCTTTTTGCGAACACCTCATCGTGCGCGACGAAAACTCCGGCGCCGTGGTCGGCACCTACCGCATCCTGTCACCGGAAAAAGCGCACAAGATCGGCAGTTACTATTCCGAGACTGAATTCGACCTGACGCGCCTGCAGCATCTGCGCCCGAAAATGGTCGAAATCGGCCGTTCCTGCGTGCATGCCGACTACCGCACGGGCTCGACCATCGCGCTGCTGTGGGCCGGCCTGGCCAAGTACATGCTGGAGAATCGCTACGACCACCTGATCGGCTGCGCCAGCATCAGCATGGCCGATGGCGGTCACGCGGCGGCAAGCATGTACAAGCGCCTTGGCGAGCACATGAGCCCGCTCGAATACCGTGTTTTCCCGCGCTGCCCCTTGCCGCTGGCCGCCCTGAACAACGATCAGCCAGCCGAACTGCCGCCGCTGATCAAGGGCTATCTGCGCGCCGGCGCCTACGTCTGCGGCGATCCGGCCTGGGATCCGGATTTCAATACCGCCGACCTGCCGATCCTGATGCCGATGTCGCGCATGGACAGCCGCTACGCCAGACACTTCACCGGCAAACGGGACTGAAGCGGAGAAACATGATGACCGGTCGCCTGCCGATGCCGCGCCTGATTCAGGTGCTTGGCTGTTTGCGTATAGGATTGCACTTGCTGTCGGGTGCCGTCACGGTGGCCCTTATCTACCCGTTTGTCCGGGACAGCCGAAAGCTCTGGCTCAAGCAGCGCTGGTCACACCAGTTGCTCGACATCCTCGGTGTCCGTCTTGACGCCCATCTGACGGGCGTTGCGCCGGGCAGCCTGATTGTCGCCAACCACATTTCCTGGCTCGATATTTACGCCTTGAATGCGGCTCGTCCGATGGCCTTCATTTCCAAGTCCGAAGTTCGTAGCTGGCCGCTGATCGGCTGGCTGGCGGCAAATACCGATACCGTTTTCCTGAACCGCGGCAGCCGCCGTCACGCCAAGGCCGTCAATATACAGATCAACGGACTGCTCAATGCCGACAAGGATGTGGCGATGTTCCCCGAAGGGACCACCACGGATGGCACGTATCTACTCAACTTTCACGGTGCCCTGCTACAGCCGGCAGTGGATGCGGGACGTCCGGTGCAACCGGTGGCGCTGTCCTATTTTGACGCCGACGGACGCCGCAGCCTGGTTCCGGCCTACATCGGAGAAACAACCCTGGGCGAGAGCATTGCAGCCATTCTTGCCTGCCGCTCACTGACCGTTCGCCTGCGCCCCACCCCTGCGCTTGACCCGCAGACAATGCAACGTCGCGAATTGGCGCACACCGCACGCGGTGCCATTGCCTATAACCTCGGAATTTCCCCGGCACACGATTGGCCTGAACCCGTGCGCGATCTACCTGGCGAACAAGCGGATGGCACAGCCTCCGCAGACCGCCCGAATCCGGCGACAGCGGGTTAGATCGGATAGCACACCGTCCGTGTGGGTCGGGCTTCAGCCCGACAGGAATCGGAGACACGTCGGCCTGAAAGCCGACCCACAAGAGGTTCGGTGGAAATCAGGGACGCTCTCCGCAACTGAGACGTCGCGAAATGTCGTCGACCACGGGCAGGATGCTGGCGATGGTGTCGATGACGTAGTGCGCGCCGACGGCCCGGAAGGCCGGCGTAACGCGGCTTCGCAGCTCATCGAGTTGCGTCGTCGAAGCGGCCTCGAATTCGGCCAGCGTGAGCCCGGCCGGGCTGCCGGAGAGCGCCAGACCGACGGTCCACATGCCGGCATTGCGGCCTTCCTCGATGCCCGGTAGCGTGTCGTCAACCTTGATGCAATGGGCTACATTGCCGATCTTCAGGTCGAGCACGCATTGCAGCGCCATCCACGGGCCGGGGCGGGCACCGGCGGCCAGATCGTCGGCACAGACCGTGCAATCGGGACGATAACCGTTGGCCTCGGCGGCGCGCAGCAAGGTTTCCATCACGATTCGCGGATAACCGGTGGTCGAGCCGATTCTGATGCCACGCCGACGCAATTCGGCCAGCGTTGCCAGCGTGCCGGGAATGAGATCGGCGTGCAGCCCGACACGATCCACTTGCAAGGGCAGAAAGGTGCGATAGAGTTTTTCAATGTCGTCGTGAGTCATCGACTGGCCGAAGCGGGCGCGCCAGCGCACGTCGATTTCCGGATCGTGACCCAAGGCCTCGATATGCTGCAATTTGCCCAGGCCCATCGGGCGCCGCGCTTCCTCCAGCGAAATGTCGAACGCGTAGGCCTCGCGGAAGGCGTCGACGAAGATTTGAGTCGGTGCGAAGGAACCGAAATCGACCGTCGTTCCGGCCCAGTCGAAGATCACGGCTTCAAGTTCTGATTGCATGGGTGTTTCTCCATAAATCGATGATGAATCGCTCAGCCCGATGTCTTGAGTGAACGGGCGTCCGCACATAGGCGCAGGAATTCGGGTGCGAAGGGATTGAAGTCGCCTCGGCGTTGTGGCCGGTGCGGCGCAGGATCAACAAAAGTCGTTTGTCCGACAACCAGTTCGGCGATCAGACGGCCGACGCCGCCGGAAACGGCGATGCCCGCGCCGTTGCAGCCGGTCGCGACGAATAGGCCGGCGATGCCATCGACGCCGCCGAGCACCAAATTGCCGTCGGGCGTGTAGTTCGACGGCCCGGTGATGTAGTGCGCAATACCGATGCGGTCGATGGCCGGGAAGAAGCGGCGCAGATTCTCGGCCCCTTCGACGAGGTTGTTCCAGCCGTCTGCATCATCCGCGTCGAAGACGAACCCGGCGAGGTCCGCCGGCAGTAGGCGTGGGTCGGCTACCGCCGTGTCGCGTTCACGGACACCAAAGAGCAGGGCATCAATTTCCGGTCTCGCGTAAGCGCGAATCTCAGGTAACAGAACGATCGGGGCATGACGTGGAAACAAGGCATCCGTTTCCGTGATCCAGTACTGACTGCGTACCGGCGCCATCGGCAAGGGAACGCCCAGTTCGGCGCACAGCAGGCCGCTCCAGGCACCGGCGGCGTTGATCACGATGCTGGCCGGCAGGAAGGCCCCGTCCGTGAGTTCGACCCCGGCGGTTCGCTGCGCGACAACGCGGATGTGCAGGACATCTGCATCCAGCCTCGGTTTGACACCCATCCGAAAGGCAGCGCGGGCATACGCGGTGCACAACAAATAGGGTTCGACGTAGGCCTCCTGCGGAAAGAAAACCGCCGTATCAAAGGCTTTTGCGTTTAGCCAGGGCGCGCTATCGATGGCTTTAGCGGGCGTCAGCGTTTCGCTGGTGATTCCATGTTCGGCGCAACGCCCGGCCAACTGGCGCAGGGTTTCAGCCGCTGTACCGCTGGCCACATGCAGTGCGCCGATCTGACGCAGGCCGACGTCTTCGGCAAAGTCGGCACGCAGGGTTTCGATGGCGCGATAGGTTTCCTGGACCAACGGAATGAAGTGTAGCTTGTCGCGCACCAGGGTCACCAACGCCGCGGCACGGCTGGTCGCGGCATGCGCCAGTTGCCGGCGTTCGAGCAGCAGCACGCGCTCGCCCAAGCCGCGTTGGGCAAGTGCAAAAGCGATGGCGGCACCAAAAATGCCGCCGCCGATGATCAGGATGTCACGTTCGGTAGTCGCAGTCATTGTGTGTTGATCCGGCATGATGATGCGGCGACCCCGCTCATCCTTCGACAAGCTCTGGGCGAGCGGACTTCAGATCTACGCGTGCCGGGTCGGTCGTCGCCACTCCCATTTCGACCAGAGAAGCCGCAACGGCATCGACTACCTTGCGCATGTCGTTGTGATCGAGCGCGCCGATGCAGCCGACGCGGAAAGTCTCGGCCTGTGTCAATTTGCCGGGATAAAGGATGAAACCCTTGGCACGTACGCGTTCGTAGAACGTCTTGAAGTCGTAGTGCGCATCGTCCGGGGCATTAAAGGTCAGGATGATCGGCGCCTGCACTTCGGGCAGCAGGAAGCTCGTGAGCCCCAGTCTGCCCATACCGTCGATCAGGATCCGGGCGTTGCCTGCGTAACGCGCCGCACGCGCCGCCAGTCCGCCTTCGGCCTGGTATTGTGCCAGCGCGGCGTGCAGCGCGACGACAACGTGCGTGGGCGGCGTGAAGCGCCATTGCGTCGTCTTCTGCATGTAGATCCACTGGTCATGCAAGTCCATGGACAGCGAATGACAGTTGCCGACGCTGAGTTCGAGCGCGGTGCGGTTGGCGATCACGAACCCCATTCCCGGCACGCCTTCCAGACATTTTCCGGAGGCGGCGATCAGCGCTTCGAAAGGCATGCACCGCGCATCGATCTCGATGGCACCGAAGGTGCTCATGGCATCGACGATCAGGCGCCGGCCCTGGCGGGCAACGGCAGCGGCGATCTCCGGTAGGGGATTGAGGATGCCGGTCCCTGTTTCGCAATGCACCTGCGCCACATGCGTAATCCACGGATCGGCGATCAGTGCCGCTTCGATCTCCTGGGCCGAAGCCGGCTGGTCTTCGGGGATTTTCAACTCGACGGCCGCACGCCCAAGATAACCTAGGATTTTCAGGATGCGCGCGCAATAGGCGCCGTTATTGGGGACCAGTACCTTGCCATGTTTCGGCACCAGAGTGCCCAGCGCGGCTTCGACCGAGAAAGTCCCGGAACCCTGCAAAGGCACGCAGACATGGGTTTCCTCGCCATGCGCGATGGCCACCAGTTGCACGCAGAGTTCCTTGGTGATTGCGTTGAAGGCACTGTCCCAGGAACCCCAGTCATGCAGCATGGCTTGCTTGGTTCGCAGCGAGGTAGTGAGCGGGCCGGGGGTCAGCAACAAGGGATCGCGATCAATCGAATACATTGTTTCTCCTGGGATTATTTGTTGCGCCCGACGTAGCGCCAGGCCTGATGGCGTTGCAGAAGGAAATGAGCGAGCACGGCATAGACCAGACTGACCATTGCCGAGGTCAGTACGATCAGCGTCGCCATGGCGGTTGCCGGTCCCAATTCGCCTGCTTCATCGAGATTGAGAATAGAGACGGAAGCCGGCATCGTTTGCGGCGAATAGAGAAACACCAGGGCCGAAACCGTGGTCATGGCATTCACGAAGAGGTAACGTGCAATGTCCAGCACTGCAGGCAGGCACAAGGGAAGGGTGACGCGCCAGAAGGTGACAAAGCGCGAGACCTTGAGCGAGGCCGAGACGGCATCGAATTCGCGGTCGATGCTCTTCAGCGCGGTGAGCGAGGTGAGGTGGCAGGACGTGTAGTAATGGACAACGTTGGCGACGACCATGATGGCCAGCGTGTGGTAGAGACCGTTGAGCGGATTGTGCGGGCTGTTGAAGAACATGATGTAACCGATGCCGAGCACCAGACCCGGTACGCCCATCGGCAGCGTGGCCATGGCCTGTACCGCCGCTGCCAGCCAGCTTGCGCGCTGCCGGCCGTGTTCCAGCAAGTGGGCGCAGACAAAGATGAAGGGCGTTCCGCACAAGGCCGTGAGTCCGGCAATACGCAGGCTGTTGACGTAGGCGTCAAGCACACCGGCGTCGGCCAGTCCGAACAGGTAGTGATTCAGCGTCAGCTCGAGGTTATAAGGCCAGAAGCGCACCAGCGAGGTGTAGGCGGTCATGCCCACCACGCCGAGCAGGGCGATAGCCAGCAGGATGCAATAGAGCAGCAGAAAGCCGTCGCGGCGAACATCCCGACGCGGCACGTAGGGGACTGCGCGTGCCGTCAGGCTGGCTTGTTGCCGGCGCTGGACCTGGGCGTCGATCAGGAAGGCGACGAATACCGGCACCAGCAACAATATCGCGATCACCGCGCCGCGGTCAAAGTGCTGCTGGCCGACGACCTGGATGTAGATTTCGACAGCCAGCACCTGGAAGTTGCCACCGATGACCTTGGGAATGCCGAAGTCGCTGACCGTATAGGAAAAGACCACCATTGCCGCGCTGATCAGGCCATACTTGGCGCCTGGCAGCGTGATGGTGACAAATTTGCGCCAGCGCGAGGAGGACAGCGCGTCGGCCGCTTCGTAGAGCCGACCGTCGGCGGCGGCCAGCGCCACCAGCAGGATCATGAAGGCGTGCGGGAAGCAGGCATAGACCGCCGAGATGACGATTCCGATCGGCCCGTAGATGCTGTTGCCGAACAGCCAGGACTTCAACACGCCCTGTGTGCCGAACCACTGGATGAACGAAATCGCACCGACCAGCGAGGGACCGAGCAGCGGCGACATGCCGATCAGACGGAAAGCGCCACGCAGCGGCATGCAACTGCGCTGTATGGCATAGGCATACAGGAACGCCAGCGGCACGGTGATCGCCGTGACCAGCGCGCTGGCCCATAAGGTGTTGCAGATGGCATTGAGCATCCCGGGCATGGCAAAGAACGCGGCAAAACGGCTGAGCGAGATGCCACCATCGTCGGCCCGGATACTGCCGAGCAGGATCGTGCCGAGCGGCAACAGGAGAAAGAGCATCAATGCCCCGGCCGCGATCAGCAGCAGCAGGCCCGATACGCGCTCTTCGACCGCCTTGCCGAAAAGCAGGCGCGGTGGTCGCAGGCGGATGCTTTGAAGTTCGATTGCTGACAGGCTCATCGGGTGTCGGCAATCGGCCTGATAGCGTCGGACGGAATACCCAGGCGCAGGGTGGCGCCCGGCACGATGCGCCAGCCGTTGAGGTAATTGGTCGCGTATTGGGCGACCAGCTCGACGTCGCGGCAGCCCTCGGGTTGCAGCGTGAACAGCGAGTAGGCTCCGAGATACTCGGTCTTGAGCACATGGGCATAGAAACTGTTGTCGCTCCGATCGAGGGTTTCGAGCAACTTGATCTCCTCGGGGCGGACGTGGAAGCGGACCGGTGTTCCTTTCGGCATCTGGCCCGAATAGCGCAGGCGGATCGGGCCGATCTCAATGTCCTGGCTGTTGCCGACCGTGCCGTGCAGCACGTTGGCACGACCGATGAAATTGGCGACAAAGTCGTTCTCGGGCCGGCCATAGACCGTTCTGGGCGTACCGATCTGCTGGATCCTGCCGCGGTCCATGACGACGATGCGGTCGGCCATGCTCAGCGCCTCTTCCTGATCGTGGGTGACCATGATCGTGGTCACACCGAGACGGGTTTGCAGGCTGCGGATTTCCGAACGCAGTCGCACGCGCTCGATGGCGTCGAGCGCCGAGAGCGGTTCGTCGAGCAACAGGAGATCGGGCGAAGTAGCCAGGGCACGGGCCAGTGCCACGCGCTGCTGCTGGCC
>CAIVZW010000052.1 GCA_903910495.1 uncultured beta proteobacterium | reverse complement strand
TTTTTCTGCGCGGATTGACCCGGGAAAGCCGGCACTGGGGAAATTTTCCCGAAGTGTTTCGCCGGGAAGTGTCCGATGCCCGGATAGTTGCACCGGATCTGCCCGGCAACGGCAAAGAGAATGCCCGGGAAAGCCCGATTCTTGTCGATGAAATGACTGAGCACATGCGTGCTCAACTGATAGCGCAGGGCATTCTTCCGCCTTACCATTTGCTGGCCATGTCACTGGGTGCCATGGCGGCCATCTCATGGGCGGCGCGGCATCCGGATGAAATTCGCTCCTGCGTCCTGATCAACACCAGCCTGCGTTCCTTCAGTCCTTTCTATCGGCGTCTGAAACCCGGCAACTATCCTCGTCTGTTGCAGCTCGCATTGCTGGGGGGGCATGACGAGGAGTGGGAAAGCACCATTCTTGATCTCACCAGTCGCCAGGCCGAACGCCCCGCCGAGCTACTGAGAAACTGGGTCGCCTATCGCGGCGAATTCCCGGTCAGCAGGCGCAATGCCCTCCGGCAGCTACTGGCTGCCGCGCTATATCCAGCGCCGCTGGCCAGGCCGAAATCCCCGATGCTGGTCCTGACCAGCCGGCAGGACGCACTGGTCGATACCTCGTGCTCACGTCAGTTGGCCCTTAACTGGAATACGGCCTTTGCCGAGCATCCGACGGCTGGGCACGACCTGCCGCTGGACGATGGCCTCTGGGTAGCCCGGCAGGTGAGCCAGTGGTTGCCAGGCTTGCCTTCACAATCAGCATAGCCACCCGGTAATTGGCTTGTTCCGGGACTTTGCGATCTTCCAAACGCATTAAACCAAAACTTCATCCGGGTGCAATCCCACTGTAACGCGGCTTGCCTAAGGTCTATCTGCACGACAACAAGGAGATAGACCATGAGCACCAACTTGATCACTACCCAACAGAGAGAGAAACCGGTTCGCCCCCGGCTTTCGGTCGGCATCGCCCAGTACCCGCGCGAGATTCATGAAGCGCAAAAGCTGCGCTACCGCATTTTCGCCGGCGAACTCGGTGCCAATTTGCCGACGCACCGGCCCGGCGTCGATCAGGATCGTTACGATGCGTTTTGCGAACACCTCATCGTGCGCGACGAAAACTCCGGCGCCGTAGTCGGTACCTACCGCATCCTGTCACCGGAAAAGGCGCACAAGATCGGCAGCTACTATTCCGAGACCGAATTCGACCTGACACGCCTGCAGCATCTGCGCCCGAAAATGGTCGAGATTGGCCGTTCATGCGTGCATGCCGACTACCGCACGGGCTCGACCATCGCGCTGCTGTGGGCCGGCTTGGCCAAGTACATGCTGGACAATCACTACGACCACCTGATCGGTTGCGCCAGCATCAGCATGGCCGACGGCGGCCACGCTGCGGCAAGCATGTACAAGCGACTCGGCGAGCACATGAGCCCGCTCGACTACCGCGTGTTCCCGCGCTGCCCCCTGCCGCTTGCCGCCCTGAACAACGATCAGCCGGCTGAACTGCCGCCGCTGATCAAGGGCTATCTTCGCGCCGGCGCCTACGTCTGTGGCGATCCGGCCTGGGATCCGGATTTCAACACGGCCGATCTTCCGATCCTGATGCCCATGTCGCGCATGGACAGCCGCTACGCCAGACACTTCACCGGCAAAAGGGACTGAAACGGCGAAGCCGAGGACCGGCAATTCATCCTGAATCGGTCATCTGCCCGGTGCTGCCATTCGTCCATTCGCCCTATCGCTCCAAGCAGATCGCAACCCAAGCCTGGGGCGTGTGATGGAGTTCACGCCGATTCTCATTCGACGGCCAGAATGTCGTACGCGCGCATCTTGCGCCACAGGGTGGCGCGGCTAATGCCAAGGCGCAGCGCTGCCTGGCGTTTATTGCCGCTGGTTTGTCTCAAAACCTGGGCAACCAGGTCGCGCTGCATGTCGCGCATCATCGGGATTTCGCTTTCGGCGTCGTGGGAACCCCTGGCCAGAGACGAAGGCCGGATGCCCAGCGCAAGTCGTGCCTCTTCCTCAGTGATACGCGGAGTGTCTGAGAGTACGGCAAGGCGTTCGCAAATGTTGCGCAATTCACGGATATTGCCCGGCCAGTCATGCCGGGCGAGCAATTGCTCCGCATCCTGTGTAAGCAGCTTCGCGAAATCGCCGGAAAGCTCGCAGGAACACTGCAGAAAGAACCGGGCCAGCAAGGGGATGTCCTCACGTCGATCGCGCAAGGGCGGCAGAGCGAGGTTGAGGACATCAAGGCGGTACAGCAGATCCTGGCGGAAAAACCCGGAGTCGGCCAATTTCTTCAAGTCCTTGTTGGTGGCTGCGACGACGCGCACATCGACGGGAATGAGCCGGTCGTCGCCGAGGCGCATGACCTCGCGTTCCTGGAGGACGCGGAGCAAGCGACCCTGCAGCGCCAGCGGAATCTCCGAGACTTCGTCAAGGAAGATTGTTCCGCGATGCGCGAGTTCGAACAAACCGGCTTTTCCCGTCTTGGAAGCGCCGGTGAAGGCGCCGCCGACATAGCCAAAAAATTCGCTTTCCAGCAGGTTTTCCGGCAGCGCGGCGCAGTTCACCGCGACGAATGGTCCATCGCGCCGCCGGCTGGCGTTGTGCATGCTTTGCGCAAAAACTTCCTTCCCCGTTCCGGTTTCTCCGTAAATCAGCAGATTGGCTTCGGTCTGCCCGAACCGCCGCGCCTGCTCGATGGCGCGCAGGACAGCCTCGCTTTTTCCCAGACAGTCGGCAAAGCTGTACTTGGCCTTCAGGCCCTTGCGGTGCAAGGTACTCCGTACGCGCACTTCCATTTCCTGCAGACGACCCGTTTCCTGGAACGTGGCAATACCTCCGGTAACGGTGTTTTGCACAATAACCGGCAGCAGAGTCACGGCGAACTGCCGTTCGCCGCTACTGACGACAATTCCCCGGTCGGGTTTTCCGCTCGACGTCGCGAGGGTATGGTCCAGTCCCGGGAGCAATTCGTTCAAGGGTCGTCCGATGGCGCTTCCGGCGAGACTGGTCTCGCGTCCGAGCAAACGACAGGCAGCGGTGTTGCACAAGGTGACAGCACCGGCTTCATCAAAAGCGATGATCCCCTCGTCGACTGCATTGACGATCGTGCTGACACGACCGGCGGACTCGCGTTCCCGGGCAGCTACGCGCACCACCCGGACGGCCTCGCCAAACGCCTGTTCCAGGGATTCCTGCCCGGATTCGATGAGTTCGGCACGAAAGCCCATGTCGCGGGCAATGCGAACTGACATGCCGCCGCCAACCACGACATCGTTTTCCCTGTCAATGCTGGCCGCCAGTGACGATGCCGTGTCGTCCTCCTGGGTGACAAAGAGGCTGTGGATGGGTACGCCCAGGGCTTCGGCAGCGCAATTCACGCCACTGATCATGTGTTCCGATCCGACAGCGAAAATCCTCGACGGTGCGTACAACTGTTTGCAGCGGAACACGGTACGGATGACATCGTAGCCTGTAACGTACAACTCGACCACCGGGACGTGGGGGGCAAGACGCTGGCGCAGCGCGCTGGCCGTTGCGCCCCGGCTGATCACGACGTCGGCGTCGAGATTCAGATCGTCGACACATTTCACGCCGATGGCTTCGACCACGTCAAGAATGATGTCGTTGTGCGGATAGGTCTGACCAAGCTGTCGTGCCAAGTCGGCCAGGCCGGCATAGGGTGCGACGAGGAGAATTCTGAACATGAGGGCCGCCCTAAGTAGTCTTGTTATGAGACATGTATCTCAATGATGCGCTCAATTTGAAACATCTGTAAAGATGGGCTCCC
>CAIVZW010000051.1 GCA_903910495.1 uncultured beta proteobacterium | reverse complement strand
GACTTCTTGATGGGCGCGCCCTTCTGTTGCCTTGAATGGATCGTGAAAGATGGCAATTTCACAAAAATCATCGAAGGCAACTACCAGAACAAGGAGGCGGCATGAGCAAATTAACCAATCTCCAGATCGAGTTCATCGCCAGCATCCCAAGGTCGGATAGGACAATCTTCGAGCGAGTTTTCAGTCGCGAGTACGGGGCGGGCCGTGGGACTGCGATTCGGGCTAAGTGCCTCCAATGCTCCAAGCACAACAGACGGGTGATTGAGAACTGCACCGTACAAACCTGCGCCTTACATGCGTACCGCCCAAGGTTTCCCCGTCATCACGAACGACAGATTGAAGCCAATATATTCGATGGGCAATTTCTGACCGTCACCAATTCCAAAATCGGAGGTGAGGAATGAACGCCCCTGAACTGCACCTGCCTCCCCATCACGTCGAATCCGAGCAGTCAATCATCGGCGCGTTGATGCTCGACCAGAATGCTTTCGATCGAATCGCCGACATCATCACGCCGGGTGATTTCTACACAGCAGGCCATGGCGCCATTTTCTCGGCGATCCGAAACCTGCATGCGCAGGGCAAGCCCGTTGATGTGGTCACCGTTGCTGAAATTCTTCTTGATGCCGGCGAAGACGATCGTACTGGCTTGGCTTACCTGGGAGAACTCGCAGCCAATACACCGTCGGCAGCAAACATCCGGCACTACGCTGAGGTGGTGAGAAAGAATGCCATCTTGCGCGGGCTGCTCGGCGTCGCCGGCAGCATTCAAGACGCGTGCCTATCCCAAGGCCCCAAGGACGCCGAGAAGATCGCCTTGGAAGCGGAAAGCGCAATGCTCAGTCTTATCGATCGGCAGGGTGGAGAACCCGCCACACTGTCTGAGGTTTTCGCGGAGACGATCACGTACCTCGACGACCATTGCCAGCGTGGCGACGATCTGGCGGGACTGGCAACCGGCTTTGATGGCTTCGACCACCTCACCGGCGGCCTTGAGCCAGGGCAATTGATCATCGTCGCAGCCCGTCCTTCTGTCGGCAAAACAATGTTTGGCGTGAATATCGCTGATCGCCTTGCACAACGCGGGCTTTCTACACTTTTCTTTACGTTGGAATTGAGCCGTAGAGAAATTGGCCTTCGGTTGCTCTCGACGAGAACCGGGTTGCCCGTACAAGTATTGAGAGCCCGGACGAACGATCAAACACTTTGGAGCCGGCTAGCCAACGAACAAGGGAAGGCGGAAAAACAGCGCCTCTTCATTGACGATAAAGGCGCCATTGGCGTCGGCTACGTGCGCGCCAAGGCTCGCCGCATTAAGCGCAAGAACGGCTTGGATCTGATCGTCGTCGACTACCTGGGGCTTATGAAAGGTCAGGGCGACAACAGAACGCAGGAAATTGGCAGTCTATCCCGCGGCCTCAAAGCGTTAGCGAAGGAACTCAGCGTTCCGATCATCGCTCTTGCGCAGCTCAATCGTGGCGTTGAAAACAGGACCGACAAGCGCCCTATGCTTTCCGACCTGCGCGACTCAGGCGAGGTCGAGCAGGATGCGGACATTGTGGCAATGCTTCATCGCGAAGCGCTCCACAGCCCGGCACCCGAATGGGATGGTTTGGCCGAGTTACTTGTACGCAAGAACCGCAACGGCCCAACCGGCGAGATCCTCCTAACTTATCGACCCGAAGTGATGCGCTTTGATGATGCCGCCCAATCCAATCCGCGCCGCACGACGACAACCAGCGGCAATAGCCGCGGTGGATATACACGGGGTTTCAGTGACTGACCGGCAGCAGAGGACTTCTGGTATAGCAAGCAAATCACATCGACGCGAAAGGAACAGCATGAAGACTATTGCGATTCAACCGGCACATATCCACTGCACGGGCTGTGTGCATCTCGGAGATTACGACGGCAAGACGGAGTGCATGAACTGTATTTGGTGGGAAGGCGGCACGCCGGAAGATGCGCCTTGCTACGAACGGGTTCAGTGGTCTGTCAAGAACATCATCGTCGCTATTGTTCGGCAACTCCGGCTGCCTTAAACAATTGTCCGTGCAATTCGGAATGCTGAGCATGAGTTCGGCACATCTTTTTGGGGGATTTTGCCAATGGACTTTCTTGCACAATTACAGGCGATCGCCAACGCTATTGATCATGCGCCAGCCATGGTGGGGCGATTCAATCCCCGGCCGCTCGGTGTTATCCAACCAGGACGGTCTAGCGAACTGGTTCTCAAGTGTCTGCGCGAACACGGCGGAATGATGACTGAGGGGCAAATACGATTCAGGACGGGGCTGAATCATGCAAAGACAAGTTGGGCGCTGCTGTATTTGCTGAGACAAGGGTTGATCGAGTTTCGGCAGAATCCTGCTCGCAATGGCCGGTATCGCCGATACCGGGCGAAACTACGGGAGACGGAAATTGAATAATTGCATTTCTGAAGATGTAAGTTCTCGAATGAATGCTTACGAGCATCGAATCAGGGTGATGCAAGACAAGTCGCTAAAGGACATTGCCAGAATCGCCTTTTTTGATCCGCGCAAGCTCTCACACGAAGACGGGAGAATCAAGATGCCGCAAGAGTTGGACGAAGATACAGCTGCAGCTATCGAGTCATTCGAAATCCGCTCTGACGGAAGTTTCAAGTACAAGTTCCGAGATAAGCTTTCTGCGCTGGACAAAATCGCCAAGTTGCTCGGCCTATATTAGGAGCGTAACCGGTGAAACCCGGCTAGTTGTCTTGTCAAAATAGGCAAGCGACTACGCGGCCGCAG
>CAIVZW010000050.1 GCA_903910495.1 uncultured beta proteobacterium | reverse complement strand
GCGGTCTCTGCCGGGCTCACCGCTTTCGTCCTCGGGCGTCTCGCGCATTCCTACTACGGCAACGCCTTGCGCGCCGTGCGCGAGGACGACCAGTGCGCGGCAGCGATGGGGCTCAACGTAGTGCGGCTGAAAATCCAGTCCTTCGCCTTTGCCTGTTTCTTTGCCGGCGTCGCCGGGGCGCTGTGGGCGCACACGACGGGGTATATCTCGCCGGGAGATTTCCGTTTTTCGGAGTCCATCCTGATCCTCGCCATGATCGTTGTCGGCGGCCTCGGCAGCCTGCCCGGCGCCATCGTCGGCGCCATCATCCTGCTCGGCTTGCCGGAAGTTCTGCGGCCGATCGGAGATTACCGGATGATTGTCGTCGGCTTGGTGATGTTCCTGTCGATTCTTTTCCTGCCGCGCGGCCTGCTCGGCGAGACCTCGGTGTTGTCGCTGATGCGCCGGCAGTTCGGCCTGGCCTGGGACAACGCCAAGCAACTCGGGTGGCGGCAATGACTACACCTTTACTCGATATCCGCAAGGCTACCCGGCGTTTCGGCGGACTGCTGGCGGTCGATGACTTCTCGGGCGTCGTGCAGCGCGGCGAGCGCGTCGGCCTGATCGGCCCGAACGGCGCCGGCAAGACGACCGTCTTCAACCTGATCACCGGCTTCTTCCCGCTCAGTTCGGGGACCATCATTTTCGACGAAACCGACATCTCGCAAATGAAGTCCTTCCAGGTCGCCCGTCTCGGCATTGCGCGCACTTTCCAGAACCTGCGCGTGATGCCCAACCTGACGGTCTTCGACAATGTGTCGATCGGCGCGCTCGGCGCGCTCGGCCATTCGCCGGCGAAAGCGCTGTTCAATCACCGCAAGTATGCCGAAGACATCAGCCGCCGCACCTGGGAGGTGCTCGAGCGTGCCGGCCTGCAGGATCAGGCCGGCGAACTCGCGGCCAATCTTTCCTACGGCAAGCGCAAGTATCTGGAGATCGCCCGGGCGCTGGCCCTCGCGCCGCGCCTGCTGATCCTCGATGAACCGGCCGCCGGCCTCAACGACACCGAGACCGGGCAGCTCTCCGATTTTGTGCGCAAGCTCTCGAACGAGGGCCTGACCATTCTGCTGGTGGAACACGACATGTCTTTCGTGATGAGTCTTTGTGAACGCGTGATGGTCATGGCCTCGGGCCGCAAGATAGCCGACGGCACGCCGCAGCAGGTATCCAGCGATCCGGTCGTGCTCGAAGCGTATCTGGGCAGCGAAGAGGAGGCCGCATGAGCTCCGCAGCTTTGCTGGAAATCAAGGACCTGCAAGTACGCATGGGCCAACAGACCATCCTCAATGGCATCTCGCTGCACGTTCCCGTCGGCGGTATCGTCACCGTGCTGGGCAGCAACGGTGTTGGCAAGACGACGTTGATGCGTGCGATTTCGGGCGTTTATCGCGCCACGGCCGGAAGCATACGCTTTGAGGACAGCGAAATTTCGCAATGGCCCTCGCATCGCATCGTCGCCGCCGGCCTGGCTCAGGCGCCCGAAGGGCGACAGATTTTTTCGTCGATGAGCGTCGCCGAAAACCTGCGCATAGGGGCAGTTGGATTATCTCCCGAAGCCTTCGCCGAGGAGCTCGAAAAGCAGCTCGATCGCTTCCCCATCCTGCGCGAGCGTTACCGGCAGAGCGGCGGCACCCTGTCCGGTGGTGAACAGCAGATGCTATGCATCGCCCGCGCGCTGATGTCGCGACCGAAACTCTTGCTGATGGACGAACCCTCGCTCGGTCTCGCGCCCAAAGTCGTGCGCATGATCTTCGACCTGATCAGCCATATCCGTAGCGAAGGTCATTCGGTATTGCTGGTCGAACAGAACGCCAAAGCCGCGCTGCGCGTCGCCGATTACGCCTACGTCATGGATGGCGGGCGTATCGTGATCGAGGGCGTGAGCGCTGAGTTAGCCAACGATGCGCGGGTACGCGCCGCCTATCTCGGCGGTCACGCCGCCTGATCGCATATGACCTGAATCGGGATTCCGTCTCCATCAATAACACTTTCAGCTGAGGCCTTATGAAAAAATTTCTGAATGTCCCTGAACAGTTTGTCGATGAGATGCTCGAAGGCATTTACGCCGCCCATCCACAGCAGCTCGCGTGCGCCGCCGGCGATCTGCGCTGTATCGTCACCGCGCACCCGGTCAAAGGCAAGGTTGGCATCGCCACCGGTGGCGGATCGGGCCATCTGCCGCTCTTTCTCGGCTATGTCGGCACCGGCCTGCTCGACGGTTGCGCGGTCGGCGGCGTATTCCAGTCACCGAGCGCCGATCAGATGCTCGAAGTGACCAGGGCCATCAACCAGGGCGCCGGCGCGCTTTATATCTACGGCAATTACACTGGCGACATCATGAATTTCGACATGGCCGCTGAAATGGCCGATCTGGAAGGCATCAAGGTGCTCTCTCTGGTCGGCAACGACGACGTCGCATCGTCGCCCAAGGGTCAGGAGCACAAGCGCCGCGGCGTTGCCGGAATATTTTTCATCTACAAGGCGGCCGGCGCCGCCGCCGCTGAAGGCATGGCGCTCGACGAGGTCAAGCGGGTCGCCGAAAAAGTCAAAGCCAACGTGCGCACCATGGGCGTCGCGCTGACGTCATGCATCGTCCCCGAAGTCGGGCACGCGTCGTTTTCGATCGGTGAAAACGAAATGGAAATCGGCATGGGCATCCACGGCGAGCCCGGAATCCGGCGTGGCGCGCTGCGCCAGGCCGATGAAGTCGTCGATGAAATGATGCAGCCCATCCTGGCCGACCTTCCCTTCGCCCGCGGTGACGAAGTCGCGGTACTGGTCAACGGCCTGGGCGCGACACCGAAAGAGGAACTCTATGTGATCTTTCGCCGCGTCGCGTCTATCCTCAAGGAAGCTGGAATTGCTGTCTTCCACGTTTATGTCGGCGAGTACGCGACGTCGATGGAAATGGCCGGCGCGTCGATCTCGCTGCTCAAGCTCGACGACGAAACCAGGCGGCTGCTCGCGCGGCCGGCGCAGTCGCCTTTCTTCGAGCAGCAACAGCTTTAAATGCCGTCATTCCGGCGAAATTCGCCGGTGCAACGAATAATTACGCAGCACAGGAGGGGGAGGCGGCATGGACAGCATAGGCAAGGCGGAACTGGTTCCGCTCTTCGCAAGTCTGCGTGACGTTTTCATCTCCCAGCGCGACTATCTGATTGATCTCGACGGCAAGGTCGGCGACAGCGACCTCGGACTGACGATGAACAAGGCTTTCCTTGCCGCCTACGAATCGGTGAGCGCCAATAGCGCGGATGCGGTCGGCCGTACCCTGCAACTGGCCGGCATGGCCATGGCCAAGGCGGCGCCATCGACCATGGGGACTCTCGTTGCTACCGGCTTCATGCGTGGCGGCAAAGCCCTTGAATCGTCTTCGTCGATTGGAAGCGCTGAGATGTCTCTTTTCTGGGCCGCTTTTCTGAACGGAGTCATCGAAAGGGGTAAGGCCAAACGCGGGGACAAGACATTGATCGATGTACTCGCTCCCGTTTCCGAGTCCCTTGCAACTTCCGTGGCCTGCGCAGCAACTCTTCCCGAAGCACTGGCCAGAGCTGCCGAGGCCGCCGCCAAAGGGCTTGATGCCACGAAAGGGATGATCGCCCAGCACGGAAAGGCGGCCTGTTTCCAGGAAAAGACTCTGGGACTCCAGGATGCAGGGGCAACCGTGGGTTTTCTCATCGTTGATACCCTGCGTGCGTTTGTTGAGGAACGAAAGAAGTAATTCCCAGATCATCATCCTGGTCTGACACGAAGAGGCTCTTCGTGCAGTATTACCGCGGGCTGGAAAGCCGCGATTAAGGTTGAATCAAGGCATGCGCAGACATCTTCAGGGCATCGACCACGTCGTCATTGCCGTTGCCAATCTGGATCAGGCCGAGGCGGATTTTCACCGACTCGGCTTTACGTTGACCCCACGCGGGCGCCACACAATGGGATCGGAAAACCACTGTGTGATGTTTCCGGATGACTATTACGAACTGCTGGCGGTGCCGGCGGATCATCCGCTCACGCGTTATTACAGCGATTTTCTTGGTGCGGGTGATGGTCTTGCGGCGCTGGCACTGAAGACAGATGATGCAGCTGGCTTCCATGCCGAATTGCAGGGTTCCGGGATTGGTGTCGATGCCCCGGTGGACTTTTCGCGCCCGGTGGCCTTGCCTGAAGGCGTGCGTGATGCGGCATTCCGCATTGCGCAGGTGGATATCGCTGAAACGCCGGGCGGGCGAACCTTTGCTTGTCAGCACTTCACCCGCGATGTCGTCTGGCGTTCTGAATATCTGGCACATGCGAATGGAGCAATCGGCTTGCAGGGAATCAGTGTGCTGACCAGTGAAATGTGCTTTGGCGAGGTGCGCACAGCCTACGATCGTCTATTTGATCGCGCTTCGGAAGGGCGGGGTGAACAAGGAACTTCCTGGCGGGTGGCCACGGGCGATACCCCAATTCGCATGTTTACTCCCGCCAGCTTTGCCGATGAATATAGTGGTCTCGAGGCTGGTAAACGTGTTCCACCTTTCTTTGCTGCTCTGCATTTCCGGGTACGCTCTGTCGAGCATACCCGCCGGGTGCTTGATCTGGCGGGAGTGGAATTTATCTTGAGACCAGATGGCGCGCTTGCCGTCGCGTCTGCGCTGACCCATGGTCTGGTCATTATCTTTACGGAACTGCCCGCATGAACATCAACATCAAGCCCCGTTTGCAAGAGTTGTTGCCGGAGTTGACTGCCTGGCGCCACGATTTCCATGCCCACCCGGAGATAGCCTTCGAGGTAGTCCGGACTTCGGCGCGCGTCGCAGAATTGCTTCAGTCCTTCGGACTGGAGGTCCATACCGGCATCGGTCGCACCGGCGTGGTCGGCGTATTGCGTGCCGGCAGCAGCCCGCGCAGCGTTGGTTTGCGGGCCGATATGGATGCTCTGCAAGTGCAGGAAAGCAACGACTTCGCGCATCGTTCGCAGCACGCCGGGCGCATGCATGCCTGCGGCCACGATGGCCATACCACGATGCTGCTGGGCGCCGCCAGATATCTGGCCGAGACGCGCGACTTTGACGGCACGATCAATTTCATTTTCCAGCCCGCCGAAGAGAACGAAGGCGGGGGTCGGGAGATGGTCGAAGATGGACTCTTCGAGCGCTTTCCCTGCGCGGCAGTATACGGGCTACACAACTGGCCCGGTATGCCGGTCGGGCACTTCGGCGTGATGTCCGGCCCGATGATGGCGTCGTACGACATCTTCGAAATTGTGCTCAAAGGTCGTGGCGCGCATGCCGCCATGCCACATAACGGTATCGACCCGATAACTCTGGCCGCCACACTCGTGCATGAATTGCAAACCATTGTCAGCCGCAATGTGCCGCCTGTGGATGCGGCCGTGGTCAGCGTGACGCAGATTCACGGTGGCGATACCTGGAACGTGATCCCACCGGAAGTGGTGCTGCGCGGTACAACGCGCACTTTCAAGCCGGAAGTGCAGGATCTGGTTGAGCAACGGATGCGGCGAATTTGCGAAGGACTGGCGGTTACCCACGAAGCGGAGATATCTCTGCGCTATGAGAGACGCTATCCTCCGACGATCAACGCCGCACGCGAAGCGCAAATCGCTGCCGAGGCAATGATTGCCGTAGCGGGAGCCGGGAATGTCCACTCCGACCTGCAGCCCACCATGGGTGCGGAGGATTTCGCCTTTATGTTGCAGAAACGCCCTGGCGCCTACGGCTGGATCGGTAACGGCCCCGGCGCTTCGGATTGCCTGCTGCACAACCCCGGCTACGACTTCAACGACGAAATCCTGCCTCTGGGCGCAAGCTACTGGGTGTCACTTGCGGAGCGAGTACTGAAGCGAGATCAGTTTGCGGTGACCAAGGAAGCAAGATAAAAGAATTGATTTTGGATTTTATGGAGTCTGAATTGCCGTCGCTGAAATACTGTTTCAGCAAATTTGATCCGGGACTATCCATGATCGATCCCCATTTCTTTGAGCTTGCGATACAGCGTGGAAAGGCTGATGCCCAAGGCCTCTGCGGCCCGCCGCTTGGCGGAAACCGATGACCCGAATTCCGATAAAACGTTCCGGATTAATTCGCTCTCGGCCAGATGGAGCGTAGAAACCGGCGTTGTTTGAACTTTAACTTCTCTTTTTTCGAGAATCTTGAAAGGTAAACTGTTCGTGGTGATGTAGGACGAAGGTTCCATATTGATCGCGTACTCGATTACATTGGCGAGTTCCCGAACGTTCCCTTTCCATCGACTGGACAATAGCGCGCTTTCTGCGTCTGCCGTAAAGCCTTTTATTTTCTTGTTCAATTTAGCGTTGTATTGCTTCAGAAGAAAGGACAAAAGCATGCGTACATCATCCGGTCGGCTTCTAAGCGGTGGTATATGTAACGGGATGACATTGATTCTGTAATAAAGATCTTCCCGGAATTCACCACGATCAACCATGCCTTCAAGATCCTTGTTGGTCGCCGTAATCAGGCGCACATCGACAATCAGGCTTTTGTGTCCGCCGAGTTTTTCCACAGTCTTTTCTTGGATAACGCGCAGTAGTTTCGGTTGCAAATGCAGGGGCATGTCGCCGATTTCGTCAAGAAAAATTGTTCCGCCATGCGCTAGCTGAAATTTTCCAGGACGGCCTCCACGCGAGGCGCCAGTGAACGAACCTTCTTCATAGCCTAATAACTCGCTTTCAATCAGCGCCTCGGGCATGGCAGCGCAATTGATGGCGATGAACGGATTCTTGTTCCTCGGACTGCTGTGATGAATGGCTCGAGCAAAAAGTTCTTTTCCGGTTCCGCTTTCTCCGGTAATCAGGATGCTGGAATTTCCTGCGGCAACCCTGAGAGCTGTTTCCTTGAGTTGGATCATTGCCGGACTGTCGCCGATGATCTGCTCAAACGATGTGGATAAGGAGGTGTTGGTCAGTTTATTGATGACCTTGAAAACATCCTCCATTTTCTTCAGAACGATGATCGATCCGGCATTCTTGTCCTCCAGGATAACGGGACTGCCGGAAATAAGAGAATGCACGTCAAGGTCTGGAGTACTGAGGTGCAATTCGATGCTGTTGAATTCGGTACCGTTGTTTATCAGGGCTGTAACGTAAGGGACGGCGAAAATAGCGGCAATATCCTTTCCGATCAGTTCTTCATGTTTGGAATTCAGGATTTCTTCGAACACCGAATTCAGATAGACGATACGCCCGTTCTCATCGGTGGCAGCGATACCTTCGTCGATGGCATCCATGATGGAAATCAATTGGTTTTTGGCGACAGTTAACTTCGTCGTCGCTTCTTTCTCACGCAGCTTGCTGACGATAAGATCAGCCATGCGTTCGGTAAACTCGATCAGATTCTTCTGATTCTCCAGCAATCTTTCTCTGGATGACTCCGTAATGGCGATAAGGCCGATCGCGCCTATACGTGTTCCCAAGTAGTGGATGGGAACACAGATCATGGCTTCAAGATTGCAATTCTCCTGAATTTCGCAGGATGAACAATGTTCGCTATCCGCTTTGCCTCGAATGACCTCTGTGATACCGGTCTTGATCACGTTGCCAATTACATAGTTGTCCTTGATCTCCTTCACTTCGAGTTTGTAATGCTTCTTTGTATCGCCGATTATCTGGTAATCGGCGTCCGAGATGATGACGTCAATATCCAGAACGCTGGCTATCGCTTCCGATACCTGCTGGACAGCATCACGTATATCTAACAGCCCGGTCATTGATTTTCGCTTGGATTAAATTGGGGATACCAACAACTATACGGATCTTTAATGCTTCACGCACTATATCGATAGTGCGTGCCGCCTCTGTACCCTGGGAGTATCAGAAGGCTCAGTGTGGCTGCACTGGACGAAGTAGAGATTTGAAGGCTGCGCGAATCATGGCGTAGCGTCCAAAATAGATAAGCTCAGCACGTTTCCATGCTGAGCTTATGAGGAGAGGCACGAAACTATTTAACGTAATCAGCGAAAACCTGGAACAACATCTGAATTGCTGTTGCCCCTGGATCTTGATGACCCAAGCCGCGTTCACCGACATAGTGAGCTCTTCCTCTGTTCGCAACCATGTTTTTTGTGTCTTCCACGCCCTGTACAGCAGCAGCATACGCAGCGGAGAGTGCTGCCTGCAACGAAGATCCTTTTGCGGCAGATGCTACAAGTGCCATCGTGGCCGGTTCTAGCGCATCAATCAGTGTTTTGTCTCCAGCGTTGGATTTTCCCAAGGCTTTGACTCCGGCCAGACTCGCGGAAAACATGCTGGCAAGTTCTTGCACTCCGATGTCCGACTTGTTTCCAATTTCCTTGCCGGCTTTCATGAAGATCGTGCCGAAAAGGGGTCCTGAAGCCCCGCCCATGGACTTGACCAGAGTCATACCGGTTTTGCCAAGGGCCATCCCGGTTGTCACCAAGCCCAACTCCGGAATGATTTTTTCGACTGCAGAAAATCCACCGGAAATGCTTGTGCCGAAGTCGGCATCCCCCAGTTTCCCATCCAGATCATTCAAGTAGTCACGGTTGGGAATAATGAGCTTCGAGAAATTGGTAATAATATTCACAACATCGATGGCGGTTAATTTTTCCACTTGTCTCAACCTTTCCCCGCGGGTCTCATAGCTGCTTGAAGGCAATACTGTCAGCAGGAGCATCGAGCAACGCCTTCAGTTCGTCATCCAGACGCAACAGGCTTATTGACGCTCCCGCCATTTCAAGGGCGGTCATATACTCGCCAACGTAAGTTCGATATATCTTTATCCCCTTTTCCGCGCAGACCTCGCTGATTTTTTTGTTGACGATATACAGTTCCATGAGTGGGGTTGCTCCCAGACCATTGACCAGGACGGCCACTTCATCACCTTTGTTGAATGGGAGATCGACGATTATTTTTTCAAGCAGGACGGAGGTAATTTCATCTGCTTCAGTAATTTTGCATCGACTTATTCCCGGCTCTCCGTGAATTCCCATGCCGATTTCAATTTCATCGTCAGCCAGCTGAAAATTGGCTTTCCCGGCTATCGGGACGATACATGGCGTCAAAGCCATGCCCATTGAGCGCACGTTGGCAACGGTTTTCTCGGCCACTCGTGTGACTTCGGCCAGATCAGCACCTTGCACCGCCATTGCTCCAGCAATTTTATGAACAAATACGGTTCCAGCAATCCCTCTGCGTCCGGTAGTGTAAGTACTGTTCTTGACGGCAACGTCGTCATCAACGATTACCCTTGCAACCTTGACACTTTCAAACTCAGCCATCTCCTCTGCCATTTGTGAATTCATCAAATCGCCAGAGTAGTTCTTGATGACCATCAGGACGCCAGACCCGCTATCTACTGCCCTGGCGGCCTCAAAAAAATGATCAGGAGTTGGCGATGAAAACACGTTGCCGACGCAAGCGGCATCAAGCATTCCTCTCCCTATGAAACCCGCATGCGCTGGTTCGTGGCCACTCCCGCCACCGGAGATGATGCCTACTTTTCCAGCAATTGGCGAAAGCGGATTGACCAGACAATTGTAGTCAGGCAGCTTTCTCACATATTGAGGATGTGCGGCAAGCATGCCTGAAAGCATATCTTCAACCACATTATTCGGAGCGTTGATTATCTTTTTCATAAGTCTGCCTGCAGTCAATTATCCGTTAATCTCTGCGGGTTAAATTTCCCGCTCCTTGGGACGAAGGCTTAGCATAATTAATGCTACGACCTCGGAACATTATCAGTGAAGTAGTTGATGTCGAATCAATCGCTTCGCCAAAAACGAAAATCGAAATTTAACAGCATATTTCGTGCCAATGAAGGGTATTCAAAGAACACAAGCGTCACCAGCAAACGCTTTCAATTTTTCGCAGGAATAATGAGAAATAGCTGAGAAATTTGAGAAACGTGCAGATTATTTCGTGGTCAATTGGCTTGGCAGAGGACAAGAGCATGGATTTCTTCAATACTTCAAACGCTCAAGCAATTCGATTTCCAGTTTTATGTGGCTCGTGCTATCGCCGATGTTACCACCGCTGATCAGAAAAGAATCCTCGAAGTCTTTTCCAATGAGGAATGAGCGAAGTCATAGGCCCGGTTGCTGCAAATCGCGCCGAAGAAACACTGGGTCTTCGTTGAGGCAAAGTGGGACATGGTAGAAGCTAAGCAGGCACAGCAGGTACTCGATTACGATGATCTGCTCCTGTACTGGGCACAGATGGTCGGCGAACCTGAGTTGGGCTCGGAGATCGGCGCACGCTTCAGTCATGTGCTGGTCGAGACCTGTACCTTTGATGCGCCCGGTCGCCAATCCGGTGCCACTTACTATTCCGCTCTTCTCTTATGCTGTCCATGCCGGGTTCCCGAGTCTGGCCGACG
>CAIVZW010000049.1 GCA_903910495.1 uncultured beta proteobacterium | reverse complement strand
GGGTTTTCCTGGCCATCGACTACGCCCATTTTCAGCGCCATGTAAGTCTCACCGTAGGGTATCGACTGCGGATTTGCACCGAGTGCCTGCATCGTCTTGACGATGGTTTCGATCGGCGGGGTGCGGATTTTCAGGCCGGCCGCATCTTCGGGAACATTGATCGGTTTTTTGCTGTTTGAAATCTGGCGAAATCCCCCGGCTACTCCGGTGGCAGGGATGTAATAGCCGTTGGCTTCAGCATGCTTGCCGATATCATTCCCGAAACTGCTGCGCATGGCCCTCAGTACGGAATCGGTATCATTAAAGAGGAAAGGCAAGGTGTAGATCAGGAACTTCTTGTTGGCCTTGGCAAAGGAGCCGCCGCGCGTGCCCTGTACCGTGCCCATCTTCACCATGTCGGTCAGCTCGGCTTCATTGCCAAGCGCACCGGCAGCAAATAGTGTCACGCCAATCCGACCGTTGCTGGCCTTCTCGACATTCTCTTTGAATAGCTCCATCGACTTGTGGCGTACGCTGGTCACTGGCTGACCATGGCCAAACTTGAAATTGAAATCTGCTGCCGCTGCCGGCATGGCAATGGCGAATCCTACCGCAGCCGCACAAGCGGCCTTCAAAAACGTCCTGCGCATGATGATTACCTCCCCTTTTCAGATTAAATTGGCAAACTGCCGCAGTACAACCCTGTCTAGACCGTGAGCAAACCAGATTCTGCTCTGCCTTGACCCGTCAACGATGAAACAAAATCAACTCTTGCGAATCGGCTCCACGCACTCGGCCATGATGTTCTTGAAAGCAGATTGCAGGTGGTACATGTCATTACCCAGGATCAGCATGTTAACCCCCTTCGCAATCATGTCACGGGCATTTTCCTGCGTCGCCGGCACCACCGGGCACATGATACCTATCCCCTTGGCGCGGGCTCGCGTTTCAATCTTCTGGTAGGCATCGAACAGCGAGGGATGATCGATCTTGTAGCCGATGGGCAGCCCTGCCGAAAGTGAATAATCGATCGGGCCGAAATTGATGGCATCGATGCCATCAACCGCAAGAATTTCATCCACGTTATCGGCAAACTCGAAGTCTTCCGCCATCGGGATGATCAGGCTTTCTTCGTTGCTTTTCCGGATATATTCCGGCCAGCTAAAACCGGGGCCACCGAAAGCCGCCGCGCGGACATTCGATTCCGCACCACGCCGACCCAGCGGAGGGAATTTGGCAGCGCGAACGATTTCCTCAGCATCTTTCCGGGTGCGGATGTGCGGAATCACCACGCCTTCGACGCCCATTTCCAGCACTTTACGAATATCCACTTCATTGGTACCTGTCAGACGTACTACCGAGGAAATGCCCGCCAGCCGGGCTGCCATGATCTGCTTCTCCAGATCCGGTCCGACGCCGATCGAGGTGTGTTCGACATCTAGATAGACAAAGTCGTAGCCCCAGTTGCCGATTGATTCAATCACGCTCAGCGCACCAGTAAAGATGGCAAAACCGAAAACTGGCCCACGCTTCATTTTTTGCTTCAGATTCATGGCTTGACTTTCTTTATAAAAGGAGGCGTCCAAAGTCGGACTGCAAACGAAGACACCATCATCAATCAGGACAGTCCAAGCAACACCAGAGGATGTCCTGTCATTCGTTGATACCTTACAGTAGGTAATCTATTGAACGACTTTATAGACTGACCAGTAGATAATGTCAACGTTAAAATTCCATCTTGGTCGGGGCGGGGAAGGAATGAATTGAGACTCAGTGTGCTCTCCTAAAATGTTGGTTATAATCATTTGGTTCCCTGTTCTGCACGCCTGCCAGGACTTTGAATTCCATACTTCCGCATTAAAAATACATACCATAATAGCACTTACAGATACCTTGTAAATTGATATCCATACTATAATTGTGCTAATGCCATACCGAATACGTCTAATATCCATACTCTATGGCGGGTTTATCCGGGGGCTCGGTAAGTGCTCTTGGCCGTGCAGTCTTGGAATATTGCATGAATTAGCATTCGTGCCTCGATATAACGATTCTTGACCAAAGAAACAGAAACGTGTTTCCATACTTACTTCCATACTTGGTGACATCAATGTCCTCTCTGCCAAAGAATATTCGTATCGGACGCAACGGCCGGATCGGCATCCTGAAGAAAATACCGCGCGACCTCTGGCAGCATCCACTGTATATCGACAAGGCCAAGGTCATCGAGCGCTCAACAGGCTCGTCCAATGAAGAGGATGGCGTAAAGATCGCCACGTCCATGCTGGCCATGTTGGAGACTGAGTTTGCCCAGGCGCGGGCAGATCTTGAAAAGGAGTCACCGTACGAAAGGCAGGACGAAGAGAGTCGTGGCCCG
>CAIVZW010000048.1 GCA_903910495.1 uncultured beta proteobacterium | reverse complement strand
TTGAGCTTGAGCGCCTCGTTCTCGGTCGCCGCTTCCACCACCAGATCGCACTCGCCAATGGCGGCCGTGTCCGTACTGGTGGAAATTCTGGCGAGCACGCCCGCCTTCTGCTCGGCATTGATCTTTTCTTTCTTGATCAGACGATCCAGGCTGCCGGAAACCGTGTTCAGGCCACGCTGCAGCGCCGTATCGGAAATGTCCGTCATCACGACATCAATCCCCGCCCCCGCGAAGGCCTGGGCAATGCCGTTACCCATGGTGCCCGCACCAACGATCCCCACTTTTTGGATAGACATGATCAACACCTTTCAGATGATTGAATAAAAAAATGACATTACGCACGTTACCGCAAAAATTCGGCGAATAATAGGGGATCAGGGGGTTTGCATATGACTTCAGAATTTACCCCGGAGACGCAGAGTCATTGCCCGGAAAATGCAGACAAAAGCAGTACTACAGGGCAGCGAGCGGTTAAAATAACGCCTTTTGTCCTTGAAGCCGCATGTTGTCCGGGAGTTGGGCCCGCTGCGGGTCCGTTGTTGCCGTGTCATTCGTGAGTCCCCGAAACGTTCACCGAAACCGAAGGAGAGAATCAATGTCCAAGAATATCCTGCTGGCCGGATGCAGTCTGCTGGCCTTTGCTGCATCCCCTGTCTGCGCCGACCATCTGGTGGCCATTGCCGGCCCGATGACCGGGCAATACGCCTCGGCGGGCGACCAGATCCGCAAGGGCGCTGAATTGGCCATTGCCGATATCAACGCCAAGGGCGGCGTACTCGGCCAGAAACTGAAGCTGGAAATCGGTGACGATGCCTGCGACCCGAAGCAGGCGGTTTCGGTGGCCAATTCCATGGCCAACAAGAAGATCATTTTCATGCACGGCCACTGGTGTTCCAGTTCGACCATTCCGGCCTCCGATGTGTATAACGAAGCGCAGATCCCGATGGCTACGGTGTCGACCAATCCGCAGGTGACCGAGCGCGGTCTGAAGAACATCTTCCGCATCATGGGGCGCGATGACCAGCAGGGCCTGGTAGCCGGCACTTATCTGGC
Organism: uncultured beta proteobacterium; assembly: GCA_903910495.1. Next base: position 16,953 of record CAIVZW010000048.1, on the reverse strand, counting down.
CGATACATTCAAGAACAGGAAGATTGCCGTCGTTGATGACAAGAGTGCCTATGGCAAGGGTCTGGCCGACGAAATCGCCAAGGCCATCGAAGGCAGGAAGGTCAAGCTGGTCCTGCGCGAGTCGATTACTGCCGGCGAGAAGGATTATTCGGCGCTGGTCAGCAAACTGAAGGCGGCCGGGGTGGAAGTCATGGCCTATGGCGGTTATCACACCGAAGTGGCGCTGATCCTGCGTCAGGCCCAGCAAGCCGGCCTCAAGCTGACGATTATGGGCGGCGATACGCTGACTAATTCGGAACTGGTTACTGCCGCCGGTGCGGCCTCGGACAACGTGTTGTTTACCTTCTCTCCCGATCCGCGCAAGAACCCGGCGGCTGCCGATATCGTCAAACGTTTCCGTGAGGCCAAGGTCGAGCCGGAAGGCTACGTGATGTACGCCTACGCGGCGATGCAGTTATTCGCCCAGGCCGCCGAGAAGGCCAAGGGTACCCAGTATGCCGATCTTGAGAAGAGCATGCGTGGCGGCAGTTTTGACACCGTGATCGGCAAGCTGAGTTTCGATGCCAAGGGCGACAACAAGCTGCCGGGCTTCATGGTCTATCGCTGGAAGAGCGGCAAATACGATTACGTTGGCAAGTGACCAGTAGTCAGCCAATATAGAAAAGCGAACCACCAAGATGCCCCGCAGGAAATCCCCCTAGGGGACACCAAGTTCACCAAGAAGGCACCAAGGAAAGCCCCGTCTATGTATCGGTTTTCTTGGTGAGCCTTGGTGTTCTTTGTGACTTGGTGGTAAAGCTTTTCCATGTTTTCATCCTCCTGTTATTGGAAGCGGTATGGCCCTGGCATTGCAGCAACTGATCAACGGCCTGACGCTGGGCGCTGTCTATGGCCTGATCGCCATCGGTTACACGATGGTGTACGGCATCATCGGCATGATCAATTTTGCCCACGGCGACATCTACATGGTCAGCGCCTTCATTGCCGTGACGGCGTTTACACTGCTGGCCTCCTTGGGCGTCAGTTCGGTGCCTCTGGCCCTGCTGACCGTGCTGGTGTTCTCGGTGTTGTTTACCTCGGTCTATGGCTGGGCAGTCGAACGCACCGCCTACCGTCCCTTGCGTGGGTCATCCCGTCTGGCGCCACTGATTTCGGCCATCGGCATGTCGATCTTCCTGCAGAACATGGTGCAACTGACCCAGGGTGCCCGCGTCAAGCCCATTCCGCCGGTGCTGATCGGCGGCTTCGACCTGCTGACCATCGACGGGTTCACGGTGCATCTGGCGTATTCGCAACTGCTGATCATCGTCGTTACGGTCGCCCTGATGGCCGCGTTTTCCTATGTGATCGGCCGTACCTCGTTCGGTCGCCAGCAGCGCGCCTGCGAACAGGACCGGACGATGACCGCGCTGCTCGGCATCAACGTCGATCGCACCATCTCGCTCACCTTCATGCTCGGTGCCATGCTGGCGGCCGTGGCCGGCGTTCTGGTGACGGTCTATTACGGCGTCGTCGATTTTTACATCGGCTTTGTCGCCGGCATCAAGGCCTTTACGGCGGCCGTGCTCGGCGGCATCGGCTCATTGCCCGGCGCCATGCTGGGCGGTTTGCTGATCGGACTGATCGAGGCTTTCTGGGCCGCCTACCTGGCGCCGGAATACAAGGACGTGGCGACCTTCAGCATCCTGATCATGGTGCTCATGTTCCGCCCTTCCGGCCTGCTTGGTCACCCTGAAGTGGAGAAAGTCTGATGCCCGTGGTGGTTCTGGCCCATCAGGCACCTTCGGCCAAGGAGCGCTTCCGCGATGCCGCGGCGGTAGCTTTTGTTGCGCTTCTGCTCGGCATTCCGATGCTTGGTCTGACCACCGTCGATCAGGGCGGTGCCCTGCAAGTGGTCTCACGCTGGCCTGCCTTGCTGGCCTTTGTCGCCGTGGCGTTTGGCGGGCGTCTGCTGGCCCGTTATGTGAGCGATGGCTTTCAGCTGCGCCAGCGACTCCGCCGGCAGGTGCCCGCTGTGCGCAGGCGCAGCGCGCTTTCGATCTGGCTGGGTTGGGGCTGCTTCGGCATCGCACTGGTCCTGCCTATCGTCTTCTCGGACAACCGCTACATCGTCGATACGGTGACGACGGTGCTGATCTACGTGATGCTCGGCTGGGGTCTCAACGTCGTCGTCGGCCTGGCCGGGTTGCTGGTCCTCGGCTATGTCGCCTTCTACGCGGTCGGCGCGTATTGCTACGCGCTGCTGGCGACACAGTACGGCTGGGGCTTCTGGCAGGCGCTGCCGGTGGCCGGCGGTCTCGCGGCGAGCTTCGGCCTGTTGCTCGGCTGGCCGACGCTGCGCCTGCGCGGCGATTACCTGGCGATCGTCACGCTCGGCTTCGGCGAGATCGTGCGCATTATCCTGGTCAACTGGACCGATTTGTCGAACGGCCCGAACGGCATCGCCTCGATCCCGCGCCCGACCTTCTTCGGCCTGCCGTTCAAGCCGGGTAATGACGGGACGACCTTCGCGTCCTTCTTCGGCCTCGAGTTCTCGCCGCTGCACCGAATCTTCTTTCTCTATTACCTGATCCTGGCGCTGGCCATGCTCACCAACCTGTTCGTTTCGCGCCTGCGCAAGCTGCCGATCGGCCGCGCCTGGGAGGCGGTGCGTGAGGACGATATCGCCTGCCAGGCGCTCGGCATCAACATCACCAATGTCAAGCTCTCGGCCTTCGCCATCGGCGCGATGCTCGGTGGTTGTGCCGGTGTTTTCTTCGCTGCCCGCCAGGGCTTCATTTCGCCCGAGTCCTTCACTTTCAACGAGTCGGCGATCATCCTGGCCATCGTCGTGCTCGGCGGCATGGGCAGTCAGTTGGGGGTGGTACTGGCCTCGCTGGTGCTGGTGCTGCTGCCGGAACTGGGGCGCGATTTTGCCGAGTACCGCATGCTGCTTTTCGGTACGGCGATGATCCTGATCATGATCTGGAAACCGGGCGGTATCCTTTCTCATCGTGAGCCAACCCTGCGCTTTCGTGGCGAAAGCAAGTCGCCATGAGTGAGCATCAGGTACTGCTGCGCGTAGAAAACCTGAGCATGCGCTTTGGCGGTCTGATGGCGATTGATGACCTGTCGCTTGATGTTCATGCCGGCCGCATTACCGCCGTCATCGGGCCCAACGGCGCCGGGAAGACGACCTTGTTCAACTGTCTGACCGGTTTTTACCGGCCGAGCGCCGGGCGCGTGTGCCTGAATCATCCGCAGCGCGGCGTGCTTAATCTGGAAACACTTGAAAGCCATCAGGTGGCGAGTCAGGCACAGGTGGTACGTACCTTCCAGAACGTCCGTCTCTTCCCGAAAATGACCGTTCTGGAAAACCTGATTGTCGCTCAGCACAACCGGCTGCAGCAGGCCTCGCGCTTTTCGCTGGCCGGCCTCATCGGCCTGCCGGGCTATCGCCGCGCCGAAGCACAGGCGATCGAGGTGGCCGCTGACCGGCTCAAGCGCCTGAACCTGATCGAGCGGGCGGATTCGGTGGCCGGCGACCTGCCTTACGGCATGCAGCGACGCATCGAGATTGCCCGGGCGCTGTGCGTGAATCCCATCCTGCTTTGTCTGGATGAGCCGGCTGCCGGACTCAATCCCAGGGAATCGGCCGAGCTCAACGAACTGCTGCAATCGCTGGTGCGCGACGAGGGCCTGGCCATCCTGCTCATCGAGCACGACATGAACGTCGTGATGACTATTTCGGATCACATCTGTGTGCTCAATTACGGACGCAAGATCGCCGAGGGATCACCGGCCGAAGTCCGCAACAATCCGCACGTGATCAAGGCCTATCTGGGCGAGGAAGATGAAGACGAGGCCGGAAAGTTGCCTGCGGAGATCACGCCATGATGCTCGAACTCTCCGCACTGCATGCTCACTACGGGCACATTCACGCCTTGCAGGGCGTGGATATTTCGGTCCAGGTCGGCGAAGTAGTGACGCTGATCGGTGCCAACGGCGCCGGCAAGTCGACGCTGATGATGTCCATCTTCGGCCAGCCGCGCGCCTCGTCCGGACACATCATTTTTGATGGCGAGGATATTACCGGCCTGCCAGCGCATGAAATTTCGCGGCGCGGCATCGCTCTGGTGCCCGAAGGGCGGCGCATCTTCCCGCGCATGAGCGTGATGGAAAACCTGCAGATGGGCGCGGCCCTGGCCGATCCGCTGAACTTCGAAGTCGATCTGCGGCGCATGAGTGCGCTGTTTCCCATTCTCGACGAACGCCGCAACCAGCGCGCCGGGACGCTTTCAGGCGGTGAACAGCAAATGCTGGCGATCGGGCGCGCCCTGATGTCGCGGCCCAAGCTGTTACTGCTCGACGAACCTTCGCTCGGCCTGGCACCGCTCTACATCAAGAAGATTTTCCAGACGATCCGGGAACTGAATCGCGATCACGGCATGACCGTGCTGCTGGTCGAACAGAATGCCCACCACGCGCTGCGCGTGGCGCACCGTGGCTATGTGTTGCAGCACGGCCATATCGTGCTGGCCGGGACGGGCAGAGAGTTGCTGGCCAGTTCGGAAGTACGCGCCGCGTATCTGGAAGCCGGGCAGGCGAGCAAAGCCGGGTAGAAAATAGCGCATGCCCCGGCCCCGATACTCCATTTGAACAAGCCCTCATGCGCGAACGTTCTCCTCCCCGCTGGTTGCCCTTTCTGGTCCTCGGTATCGGCCTGCTGGCCATTTCCTTCGGCGCCATTCTTGCCCGCTTCGCCCAGGGCTATGGCTTGCCCTCGCTGGCCATCGCGGCGCTGCGTCTCGGGCTGGCGGCGCTGATCATTACCCCGATCGCGCTGTGGCGGTCGCGCCGTGCGCTGCAGGCCATGAATCGGCGGCAGGTCCTGCTTACCCTGGGGGCCGGTTTCTTTCTCGCTCTGCACTTCGCGACCTGGATCAGTTCGCTCGAATACACCTCGGTGGCCAGTAGCACGGCGCTGGTGACGACCAACCTGCTGTGGATAGGAATCGCCTCCTTCGTGCTGTTTGGTGAAAAACCGGGTCTGCAGATGGCCTTCGGTATTGCCATCTCGCTTACCGGCAGCCTGCTGATATTCTGGAGCGACAGCCGCCATAGCCTGCCAGGCAGCCATCCGCTGCTCGGCAATGCACTGGCTCTGGTCGGCAGCTGGTGTTTTTCGGCCTATCTGCTGATCGGTCGCCGCCTGCGCGCCGATATGCCGCTCCCGGCGTATATCTGGCTGGCCTACGGCATGGCAGCGCTGTTTCTGCTGGTCGCCTGCCGCGGTGCAGGTGTTCCGCTCGAGGGTTACAGCGTTCCTGCTTATCTGGCGGCTCTCGGCATGGCGCTAGGCCCGCAACTTCTCGGCCATACCGCCTACAACTGGTCCCTGAAGCATGTCTCCCCGACCTTTGTCGCTGTGGTGACACTCGGTGAGCCCGTGGGCAGCGCGGCAATGGCCTGGCTCTTTTTCGCCGAGTCCTTTGCCCTCCTGCAGGGCATCGGCTTCGTCCTGCTGCTGAGCGGCATTTATCTGGCGGCACGCGGCGAAGGTCGGTAACCGATGCCGGGGTGGCTCATTTGAATCAGAACAATAAATATTCGGAATCCGCTGTTGAAATGCTGCGCTCATCTAGCGCTACCCACTAAACGATATTCAGAGTGTTAAAACCAGAATGTGGGATAGTAAACCTCTCCACGTTTTATTCGTTCAATAACGTAGCAACGACAGGATCGTAGTCGATATTCATACGCATGCAAAATTTCACGACAAAACTCTTGCTTAATATTGGTCATGCTCTTGACCACATGTTTCTATTGATTTTTGCCACTGCGGTGACATCCATTGCAAAGGATTTCGGATTGCAACGCTGGGAAGACTTAATGCCCTTTAGTGTGACGGCGTTCTTCTGCTTTGGACTCGGCTCATTACCATCGGGGCGGCTTGGTGACCTATGGGGCCGCCGCCCGATGATGATTGTTTTCTTCATCGGGTTAGGAGTTTCATCGATTATCGTCAGTGCCACGAACTCCCCCGTGGAACTGGCTATTGCTCTGGCAATGCTTGGATTTGCAGCATCCATCTATCATCCAGTCGGAATTCCGCTACTTGTCCAAGGAGAACTTCGTCCAGGCTGGGCAATTGGCCTTAACGGATTCGCCGGAAATCTCGGAATGGCGGCAGCGGCTGGAGTGACTGGCTTGCTGATTAAGTATTATGGCTGGCGAATTGCATTTCTCGTTCCAGGGGGCATCAGCATCATCTGTGGTCTGGCGTTCGCCATGTTCGCGACGCTCGAGGGCGCAGCCCCGGGAAAGAAGAAAGCCGCGTCGGGCGATAACTCGAGCATATCGATGGCTAAACTGCTGCTCATCATGACTATCGCAACGACCTGTGGAAGCATGTTGTTCAACTTCTCCACAAGCAGCAACTATGAATTATTGACCAGCAAGATCAGCCAAATTTCGGAAGACCCGGCACAGATTGGAGTTTTACTTGCGCTTGTTTATGCCCTCGCATCATTGATCCAGTTGGTTGTTGGAAATTTGCTCGACAAAATTTCGTTAAAGCCGCTTTATTTAGGTGTGGTTGCGCTGCAGTTAATCGGTCTGATTGCCGCAACTAGCGTCGATGGTTGGTTGTTTTATGTGTCTCAGATTGTTTTCATGGCAGCAATCTTCGGTGCGGTCCCATTTACTGATGCGATGATAGTGCGATATGTGGATGACTCAATGCGTTCTCGAGTTACCGGCATGCGCCTGACGATAGCCTTGGGGGCCAGCTCTCTTGCAGTCTGGTTGATTGGACCAGTTGTCAAACAGGCTGGATTTGCCGCATTGCTGTGGGTGATGGTCGTCACATCGGTTCTCACCTTTATCGTCGTAACTACATTGCCAACTACGCCATCACCACGAAGCCGAGAGCAAAATGCTTGTAGCAAAGAATGAGGTTAGCGACTCAAACATAAACAAATTGTCTCGCCCGTTTCTAGCCAGCGTCCGGTAATCAATTTTCACCAGCTATATGGCGTGCGAGGAATCAACGGCGGCAAATTGATTGGCCGACATGCTGTTCATGGGTGACCGCACTGTGGGACTGCTCCACTCTCACCGGCCTTTGAACCATCGATCGTTCCAATGACGGCAGAGGTGGTCGCCCCCGCCGGTAGCTCAAGTCAGCAACTGGGCAGCTTACAGACAACAACACTCATTCGCAGTTGTTGGGCAAGCGGGTCTTCTTGATGGACTGCTGTAAATGCAGACGCAATGAATCCACACCCTATTCAGGATTGCGAACGGGAGTATTCCCTGAATGCGGAAATTCAATAATCAATTCCGGATACCCAAACAAAAGAGCCGCTCGCTGCGGCTCTTTTCGGAGGTTCATGAGCCAGCGGCCAATCAGCCCTGCGGAACGGTTTCGGCAAAGGCCGCGCGCAACATCATCTTTTCATACAGGCGGGCGAGGTTGGGGTGCTTTTCGCTCCACTTGATCTCGGGGAAGCGGAAGGCCAGATAGCCTAATGCACAGCACGCGCCAACATCGGCCAGCGAGAAGTGGGTGCCCATGCACCAGTTGCCTTCACCGAGTTGTGCTGACATGTAGTCAAGGCCGCGGATGATCTTGTCCTGCTGGCGGGTGATCCAGTCGGCGCTCTGCTGAACTTGCGGACGCTTTCTTTCGACGAAGATCAGTGCGGCGGCGTCGCAGATGCCGTCGGCAACGGCACCCCAGCGCTTGACTTCGGCACGCTCGCGGTTGGATTCAGGCATCAGCTTGTTGTTCGGGGCAACGCTGTCAATGTATTCGACGATGACACGCGAGTCGAACAGCACCGTGGAATCATCAAGGATCAGCACTGGAATCTTTCCCAGCGGGTTGAAGTCGGGGACAATGGTTTCGGGAGATACTGGAGAATCCAGCTCGAACTCGTAATCGATTTTCTTCTCGGCCAGAACCACTCGTACCTTGCGGACGTAGGGGCTGGTCAATGATCCTATGAGCTTCATCTGCATCCTGTTCGTTAATTGGCTGGAAGAATTATAACATCGCTACTGCAATCGATTTGCTGGAGGTTTTGCCGGACGGGTAAAATAGCCGGCTTACTGCAAAGGATGAGCCTGATGTCTTTCAATAACCTCACAGCACTTTCGCCGCTTGACGGTCGTTATTCCGGCAAGCTTGACGCTCTGCGCCCGCAGTTTTCAGAGTTCGGTCTGATTCGTCGCCGCTTGCAGGTGGAAATCGAATGGCTCAAGGCGCTGGCTGCCGAAGCGCATTTTTCCGAGATTCCAGCCTTCTCTGCGCCTACCGTGGCCGTACTGGATCGGCTGGTGGCTGATTTCGGACCGGAGCAGGCCGCCGAAGTCAAGGAGATCGAAGCGGTGACCAACCATGACGTCAAGGCACTGGAATACTGGATCAAAAAACGGCTGGCTGACAACCCCGAGGTGATGCGGGTTTCGGAATTCATCCACTTTGCGTGCACCTCCGAAGATATCAACAACCTCGCGCACGCCCTGATGCTCAAGACTTCTCGTGACGATGTGTTGCTGCCCATGCTCGATCGGGTCATTGCCCGTCTGCGCGACCTGGCGCACGAGCACGCCAGTTTGCCGATGATGTCGCGTACGCACGGGCAGCCGGCGACGCCGACCACGCTGGGCAAGGAAATGGCCAACGTCGTTTATCGTCTTGAGCGCGCCCGATCGCGCATTGCCGGCGTCAGTCTGCTCGGCAAGATCAATGGCGCCGTCGGCAATTACAACGCCCATCTCGCGGCCTATCCGGATTATGACTGGGAGAGCTTCGCCCAAGGTTTCGTGGAAAACCTTGGGCTCGAATTCAATCCCTACACCATTCAGATCGAACCGCACGATGCGCTGGCCGAACTGTTTGACGCCTTTACCCGCACCAATACCATCCTGATCGACCTTAATCGCGACGTCTGGGGGTATATCTCGCTCGGTTTCTTCAGGCAGAAACTCAAGGCCGGCGAGATCGGTTCATCGACCATGCCGCACAAGGTCAACCCCATCGATTTCGAAAATTCCGAAGGCAATCTCGGTCTGGCCAACGCGCTGCTCGGCCATCTTTCCGAAAAGCTGCCAATCTCGCGCTGGCAGCGCGACCTGACCGATTCCACGGTGCTGCGCAACATGGGCGTGGCCCTGGGTTACACCCTGCTGGCCTACGATTCGCTGCTGCGTGGCCTGAACAAGCTCGAAGTCAATGCCGATTGCCTGTGTACCGATCTGGACGCCAACTGGGAACTGCTCGCCGAACCGATCCAGACGGTGATGCGCCGTTACGGGATCGCCAATCCGTATGAGAAGCTCAAGGAACTGACGCGCGGCAATCGAGTCTCGCGCGAGGGCATGCAGGATTTTGTCCAGTCGCTGGAAATACCGCAGGCGGCCCGGGATGAACTGCTGAAGCTGACGCCGTGGGATTACACCGGCAAGGCGGCCGATCTGGCGCGGCGGATTTGATTTGTCAGAACGACAGTAACAAGGAGCTGGAAACGTGGCGCAATTTGCAGAAAATCTGAAGAAGCTGCCGGGAATATCGCATCTGGCGGCGATCAATCTGCTCGATGCTGAGGGCAAGGTACTGGCGGCCATCGAGAACAAGCCCGGCAGTCAGGGGTCGCTGGCCGTCTATAACCATCTGGCGCAGACTTTCGGCGCAATAACTCCGGATGCGGCGAGGAAAGGGCTTGAACTCTTTGCCGAACATGCCGAGGAGGCGCGCGCTCATCCGGGAAAACATCCCAATATCGACCGCCTGCTTGGCTTGATCGAAGAAAAAAAGACCTTGCGCATCAAGCATGTGTTTGCCGTTTGAATCCTGAAACTTATTGTGGTTATTTGTTGACTAAGCTCTCGTAGTCACTATGCGCATTTAATACAAACCGCTGTCGATGGGCTGTAGCTCTGCCCTGGATAATGGTTTGACCACTGTGTCATCAACCACAACGGAGAGAGATTCATGAAGAAAATCGCTGCAGTTCTTGTGCTGGCCTGCTTTGCCGGATCGGTTCTCGCCCAGCAAACCCTGAAACCGGAAGAGATGATCAAGATCCGCAAGTCAGGCTACAGCTTCATGTCGTGGAATATGGGCAAGATCAAGGCCAACCTGGATGGTACCTTCAACAAGGATCAGGTGATTGCGGCGGCCAACGTCGTTGCGGCGACGGCCAATTCGGGCATGGGCGCACTCTTCGCTCCAGGCACCGAAAATGACGTCGGCGACCAGAAGACCCGGGTCAAGCCCGAGTTCTTCCAGCCCCAGAATCAGGACAAGCTCAAGGAAGTGGCGGGCAACTACATCAGGGAAGCCAATGAATTGGCAAAAGTTGCCGCGACCGGCGATGTGGCCGCGATCAAGGCCCAGTTCGGCAAGACCGGCGGTGCCTGCAAGGGGTGCCACGACGAGTTCCGCAAGAACTGATTTTGCCGCAGATGCAACAAAGGCCGCCAAGGGGCGGCCTTTGTTTTACCAGGCTGGTGTTGAAGTGCTTGTTGCTGGTGGAGGTGGTGGAGCGGGAAGCCATGCGCCTGAGCCGGCATAAACTGCAGCCAGTGCAATTGCCAGCGCGACGATGAAAGCCAGTGCGCCACCGCCCTTGGCTGATTCACCGGCTTCACCCTTTGCCGGCTCGATATCTTTCCAGCCCGTAAGCATCGGCTTGACCAGGTTGTCTTTTTTGACATAGACGTAAAACACGATGGCGGCGAGATGCAGGACGATCAGCGCAATCAGGATATTGACCGTGAATTCATGTATGCCGCTCAGTTTGTCGCTCAAAGCCTTGCTGATGAGGCTGGATAACGGGCCGCTGAACGCGATGTCGTCATTGCTGAAAACCCCGCTCCCGAGTTGCGCGGCGATCAGCGCCAGCAAACCGAAAACGGAGAATGCTCCGAGCGGGTTGTGGCCGACGCCACGCCATTGCCCGCTCAGGTAGGCGCGCACGGAAGACGGTGTAGGGAAAAAGCTGGCAAAGCGGGCATGGCTTGAGCCGATGATTCCCCATGCGAGGCGGAAAGCGATCAGACCGAGGATGGCCAAACCGATCTTGCCATGCCATTCGATGGCCCCTCCGCCAATCTTGCCGGTGACGACGGCAGAGACAATGAGGATGACCAGCAACCAGTGAAAGAGTCGCGTTGGCAGATCCCAAAGCTTGATGCGCTTTACGTCCATGTGCTTCTCCCCGAAAGTTAGGAACAAAAGGCAACGGGCGCCGATCAGGCGCCCGTTGAAATGATTCTATCGGGTCCGACAGTGATTCATGCCGTTCGTTCAGACGACGGCACCGTCCTCGTTGGCGCCCTCTATCTTCTTGACCGGTTTGATGAAGTGCTCACGTGAAACACCCAGCCACATGACCAGCGGGCTGGCGACCAGAACCGAAGAGTAGATGCCGAAGCAGATGCCGATGGTCAGCGCCAGAGCAAAGTAGTACAGGGTCGCGCCGCCGAATAGCAGCATGGAGAGCACCATCAGCTGCGTACAGCCGTGCGTGATGATGGTCCGCGATATCGTGCTGGTAATCGCGTGATCGAGAACTTGCGGCGTTGTCAGGCCGCGCACCTTCTTGAAGGTTTCACGCACACGGTCGAAGACAATGACCGATTCGTTGACCGAATAGCCGAGCACAGCCAGCACCGCTGCCAGTACCGAAAGAGAGAATTCCCACTGGAAAAAGGCAAAGAATCCGAGAATGATCACGATGTCGTGCAGATTGGCAATGATCGCCGAAACCGAGAAGCGCCACTCGAAGCGCATCGCCAGGTAGAGGACAATACCAATGATAACCAGCAGCAGAGCCAGTGAGCCGTTCTCGGCGAGTTCCTTGCCGACCTGCGGACCGACGAATTCGACACGGCGCAAGGTCGCACCCGGGGCTTCGGCGTGAAGCGCGCTCATCACCGCTTCGCCGATCTTGGCTGAACTCTGCTCGGCCTTGAGCGGCAGCCGAATCATGACGTCCTGGCTGGAACCGAAGTTCTGCACCGCGATATCGGTATAGCCGGCTTTGCTCAAGCCCTCACGAATCTGTTCCAGCTTGGCGGCCTGTGCGTAGTTGACTTCGATCAGCGTGCCGCCGGTGAACTCGACCGAGAGGTGCAGGCCGCGGTGGAACAGGAAGAACACCGCCAGCAGGAAGGTGACCAGCGAAATGATGTTGAAGGTCAGCGCATGGCGCATGAACGGGATATCTTTTTTGATGCGGAAGAATTCCATCTTCGTCAGTCCTTATTTGGCTGCAGCGACTTTGTTGCCCGGTTTCCAGATCTGGCCGATGGCCAGCGATTCGAGCTTGCGGCGACGGCCGTAGATCAGGTTGACCATCGCTCGCGAGACAACCACGGCGGAGAACAGCGAGGTCAGAATGCCCAGGCAGTGCACCACGGCAAAGCCGCGTACCGGACCGGAACCGAAGATCAGCAGCGCAATACCGGCGATCAGGGTGGTTATGTTGGAGTCGAGAATGGTGCCGAAAGCACGTTCGTAACCCGTGTTAATGGCCGCCTGCGGCGTCGATCCGTTACGCAGCTCTTCGCGGATGCGCTCGTTGATCAGTACGTTGGAGTCGATGGCCATGCCCAGCGCCAGCGCGATGGCGGCGATGCCCGGCAGGGTCAGCGTGGCCTGCAGCATTGACAGCAGGGCAATCAGGAAAAGCAGGTTGGCGGCCAGGGCAATGACCGAAACGAGTCCGAACAGCATGTAGTAAAAGATCATGAAAGCCGAGATGGCGGCAAAACCCCACATCGTCGAATGGAATCCCTTGGTGATGTTTTCAGCGCCAAGGCTCGGGCCGATGGTGCGTTCCTCGATGATCTCCATCGGCGCTGCGAGCGAACCGGCACGCAGCAGCAGCGCCGTGTCATTGGCTTCCATGGTGCTCATGCTGCCGGAAATCTGCACGCGTCCGCCGCCGATCTCGGTTCGGATCACCGGTGCCGTGACCACTTCGCCCTTGCCCTTTTCGATGAGCAGGATGGCCATGCGCTTGCCGACGTTCTCACGCGTGATTTCCTTGAAAATGCGCGATCCCGCCGAGTCCAGGCTGAGGTGTACCGCCGGCTCCTGGGTCTGATTGTCGAAACCGGGCTGGGCGTCGGTCAACCGGTCGCCGGTCAATACCACCTGCTTCTTGACCAGCAGTGGCCGACCGCCGCGCTCGACGTAGAGTTCGGTGCCGAAAGGCACCTGGCCGGTCTGCGCGGATTCGAGTGAGCCCGGCGTATCGTCGACCATGCGGATTTCCAGCGTCGCGGTACGGCCGAGAATGTCCTTGGCCTTGGCCGTATCCTGCACGCCCGGTAACTGAACCACGATGCGGTCGGCGCCCTGTTGCGCGATGACCGGCTCGGCAACGCCGAGTTCGTTGATCCGGTTATGCAGCGTGCCCATGTTCTGCTTGATGGCAAATTCCTGAATGCGCTTCAGCGCCGTCGGTTTCAGCGTGGCGACCAGCTTCAGTTCGCTGCCCTCGCCCTGGTCGGCGAGTTGCAGGTCCGGCTGATTGTCGTCCAGCGTGGTACGGGCCTTGATGCGGGTTTCCTCATCGCGGAAGCGGATGACGATGCGTTCGCTTTCCCGGTTGATACCCCCGTGCCGGACATTCTTGTCGCGCATCAGGCTGCGCAGATCGGCGCTGATCGAATCAAGGCGCTTGGTCAGGGCGCCTTTCATGTCGACCTGGAGCAGGAAGTGCACCCCGCCACGCAAATCGAGGCCCAGATACATCGGCAGGGCATGCAGATTGGTCAGCCATTGCGGCGAGCTGGAGAGCAGGTTCAGGGCGATGACGTACTGCGGGTTGCCGGCGTCCGGATTGAACTGCTTTTCGATCAGATCCTTGGCCTTGAGCTGGGTATCCGTATCCTTGAGGCGAACCTTGACGCCATTGGTATCGAGGAAGGTTCCATTGCTTTCGACCCCCGCTGCCTTCAGCGTACTCTCGACACGTTCCAGCGTCTTGGTATCGACCTTGAGCGTGGCCTTGGCGCTGGAGACCTGAACGGCAGGCGACTCGCCAAAGAAGTTCGGCAGGGTGTAGATGAAGCCGATCACCAGCGCGCAGGCGACGATGATGTATTTCCAGAGAGGATAGCGGTTCATGAGGGCAGTGAGCAGTGAAAAGTGGGTCGTGTGGTACAGAAAGTGAAGCAGCGAAGCGTCGGGTATGACGCTTCACCCCTCACTCGTGGCGCATCACAGGGATTTCAGCGTGCCTTTGGGCAGAACCACTGCAATGGCCGGTTTCTGGATCTGTATCTCGACATTTTCGGCAATGGCGACAGTCACGAAGTCATCGCTGACCTTGGTGATGCGGCCGGCAATACCCCCCGAGGTGATGACTTCATCACCCTTGCCCAGTGCTTCAATGAGCGACTTGTGTTCCTTGGCCTTTTTCATCTGCGGCCGGATCATCAGGAAGTAGAGTACGACGAACATCAGAATGATCGGCAGGAATTGCATGACACTGTCCATCGGGCCTGCAGCGGCGGCGGTTTGAGCATAGGCGTTGCTGATCAGCACATTAGTCTCCTTGGGTAAAAACGGGATGAAACAGAAATTCTTCGGAAAATTAGCGAGCTATTGTATCACTCTGGCCTGTTCGCTGCGTCCGTCATGGAAGCGGGCGACAGTTTCGGCAAGTTTGCCAGCGGCGATGGCTTCGCGCAGTTCGCGCATCAGGGTCTGGTAATAGTGCAGGTTGTGCAAGGTATTGAGCTGTGCGCCGAGAATTTCGCCAATACGATGCAGGTGGTGCAGATAGGCGCGCGAGAAATTTTGACAGGTATAACACGCGCAGCTTTCGTCGAGCGGACGCAGGTCGCTCCTGTATTGCGCGTTCTTGATCTTGATGTCGCCGTAGCGCGTGAACAGGTGCCCGTTGCGCGCGTTGCGCGTCGGCATCACGCAGTCGAACATGTCGATTCCGGTGTGCACGGCGGCGACCAGATCCTCCGGCGTGCCGACGCCCATCAGATAGCGCGGCTTGTTCTGCGGCAGGCGTGGCGCCGTATGCGCGAGGATGCGCGACATTTCCTCCTTGGGCTCGCCGACCGAAAGGCCGCCAATGGCAAAACCGTCGAAGTCGATGGCCGTGAGGCCGGCCAGGGACTCGTCGCGCAGTTCTTCGTGCATGCCGCCCTGCACGATGCCGAAGAGGGCGTTGGTATTGGCCAGGCGATCATGTTCGTCACGCGAACGCTGCGCCCAGCGCAGCGACAGGCGCATGGATTTTGCGGCGTCGTCGAAAGTGGCCGGGTAGGGCGTGCATTCGTCGAAGATCATCACGATGTCGGAGTTCAGCACGTGTTGAATCCGCATCGATTCCTCGGGCGTCAGGAAAAGCTTGTCGCCGTTGATCGGCGAGGAGAACTTCACGCCGTCCTCGCTGATCTTGCGCAGTGCGCCGAGCGAAAAGACCTGGAAACCGCCCGAGTCGGTCAGGATGGGCTTGTCCCAGCCCATGAATTTGTGCAGTCCACCATGCGCGGCGATGGCGTCAAGGCCGGGACGCAGCCACAGATGGAAGGTATTGCCGAGGCAGATCTGTGCGCCGATCTCGGCCAGATCGCGCGGCGTCATCGCCTTGACCGTGCCGTAGGTGCCGACCGGCATGAATACCGGCGTGTCCACGACACCGTGGGCGAGGGTCAGGCGGCCGCGGCGGGCGGCCCCGTCCGAGGCAAGGAGTTCAAACTGCATGGCTTGTTCTTTCGAGAAGCATGGCGTCGCCATAGCTGAAGAAACGGTAGTGTCCGGAGATGGCGTGTGCGTAGGCCCTGCGTATCAGGTCGCTACCGGCAAAAGCCGAAACCAGCATGAGCAGTGTTGATTTTGGCAAATGAAAATTGGTGAGCAGGCGATCCACCACGCGGAAGGCATAGCCGGGGGTGATGAAAATGTCGGTTTCGGCCGCACCGGCGCGCAGTTCTCCGGCTTGCGCCGCGGCTTCCAGGGCGCGCAGGCTGGTGGTGCCGACGGCGATGATGCGCCCGCCACGGGCGCGGGTCCGGGCAATGGCCTCGACCGTGGCGGGTGGAATGGCGAAACGTTCGGCATGCATGCGATGTTCGGCAAGATTGCGCACGCGTACCGGCAAAAAGGTGCCGGCGCCGACGTGCAGCGTCAGCCAGGCAAGTTCGACGCCGCGTGCGGTAAGCCGGGCCAGCATGGCTTCGTCGAAGTGCAAACCGGCCGTGGGCGCGGCAACAGCGCCGGAATGGCGGGCAAATACCGTCTGGTAGCGTGTTTCGTCGCCAAGTTCAGCAGCGTGGGTAATGTAAGGGGGGAGCGGCAGGTGGCCATGTTCTTCGGTCAGCGCGTAAAGGTCACCATCACCCTGCAGTTCGAGGGCGAAAAACTCTGACTGCTCTCCCGTACGCCCCGCAACCGTCAGGGCAAAGGCGTTTTCGAGAATGATCCGGCTGCCCGGCTTGGGCGACTTGCTGGCACGGATCTGGGCGAGCGCGTGGCGGCGATCAATGATGCGTTCAATCATGACTTCGATCCGGCCGCCGCTTTCCTTCTCTCCGAAGAGCCGTGCCTTGATCACCCGCGTATCGTTGAAAACCAGCAGGTCACCGGATTCGATGAATTGCGGCAGGTCGGCGAATTGCCGGTCATGCAGTACCCCCGAGCTTACCTGCAACAGTCGGCTCGCCGTGCGCTCGCTCGCCGGGTGCTGGGCTATCAGTTCGGGCGGCAGGTGGAAATCAAAATCGTCGAGGGTGAGCATGCGGGAAAATTAGCGGGTGGTCGTAGCGATGGTTGAGGTAACAGTGGAGGTAACAGTGGAGGTAACAGTGACTTGTCGGTTTGCCTTGAATCGAGGATAATTCGGCCTCCTTCGGTTCGTCTCATGCGAACCAGTTGCCCCGATGGCGGAATCGGTAGACGCACGGGACTCAAAATCCCGCGCCGCAAGGCGT
>CAIVZW010000047.1 GCA_903910495.1 uncultured beta proteobacterium | reverse complement strand
CGGCCACGCCGGCCACTGCCCGGACCGGACGGTGCCGGTTCCAAGGCTGGTGCTTGGGCCCAGGCCGGGTCCGTCAGGCATTCCGGCTCGGAACCGGAGCCAGGCTTGGCACAGGGCACCACATCGGAACGGAAATCACCACAGGGGCAGACACGAAGGATGCCACCGGAGGGCTACCCACACTCCCCGGGACAAGCTCCCCGTGATGGCGGAATCGACGAGTTCATGAGGGACCCAGACCGGAACACTCCCTATCTCGTCAAATTCGACAAATACACGCCAGGACTCTCCTACCAGGGGCATACCGAAATCGCCCTCCGGGTTCGTGGCCACCAGAAAGAGGATGCAGCTCTCCTTGCCGAACTCGTAACACGGGATGCGCTCTCACGGGTAGGAATCGCCGTTCCCGCCCTCGCCTGCACGGGCCTGACCGTAGACGGGGCCGACGAGACTCTCTACCTTGTCTCGGAACATCTTGATGATGCCTATATAGAAAAAACAACAGGCAAAGCCGCATCGGAATCCATCCTCTACAAGGCACTCCCGAAAAGCCAGTTCGCCTACCGAGGCGAGGACCCTTCCGCATACGCCACCACATTCTCCCAGGAGACGAACAGGAAACGCGATGACCTTGCCCCCCTCATCGACCTCCTCCGCTTTGTCACGGAAGCTGATGATGAAACCTACCGGTCAGGAATATCGAACTTCATCGACCAGGAAACCTTGACAGCCTACCTTGCAGTAAACAACATCCTCGTCAATATCGACTCGCTCGGAGGAAATGGAAACAATTATTACCTTCTATATGACAAAGAGAACAAAAAATTCACGGTACTCGCCTGGGACATGAATGAGAGCCTGGGCCAGTTCTGGATGAGCCCGGGCGATCCTGCGACACTCGGAAGCTCATACGACATGGAATCCCCCATCCGGCATCCACTTCTCGAACGCAGCCTGGCAGATCCTGACTTCCTCGCACGCTACGTAAAGAAACGGGCCTCGCTCGCGGATGAACTTCTCATAAAAGGGACCGCATTCGATCTGATCGACTATTTCCGGACCATGATGGAATCGACGGAAAATGCATCACGAAATCTCATCAATCCCGACGAGTACCGTACTTCTGTCACCTGGGTACAGGCCTTCCTTGCGCGGCGCAAGGACTATTTCGCAACTGGCAACCGATAGACTCAAGACCATCCTGACCCTCAGTATGGCTGGGACTTCTTCCTGTTGGAATCGGTGGCAGGTTTGGCAGGAATAATCACCTTTGGCCAGGGTGTACCATAAAACATCGAAAAAAGTCGATGATTTCCGGCCAATTTATCATATTGTCGATCATAATCGATAAAACCCTGTTTTACAGGGAGAATGTCGATCATGGTTGCACCAACAACTCTTCGACCTTGATGTTCCCGTTCACTTCCAATCCTTTGCCCAGGCCAGAGTCTCGGAAATGCGCTCTTCCATCGGAGTCGCCGTGAATCCGAATGTGGTCTCCATGTCGCTGGCATCGATGATGAAGGGAGCAGTAAATTCATAGAGCATTTCCACCACTTCGCGGGCACCGGGATTGAACAGGCCAAGCATGCTGAGTATCAATCGCCCGGCAGCCATGGCTTTTACCGGGCGATCAAGTGCTTTCGACAGGAGATCGACCAGTTGGCTTTGGGTGATGGCTGGACCTGACGGCAGATGCCAGGCCCGACCCAGGGTTCGCTTGTCTGTGCCAGCGATGGCCAGAGCACGCCCAAAGTCGACTACATAGCTGAAACTGTGCGGCTGATTCAGACTGCCCAACAGATTGACTGTTTTTCCAGCCAAGGCTGCTTTGAAAACCATGGCACCATTCACCGGTTCCCAAGGGCCAAAGAAATCGCTGCCCCGGATACTGGCTACCTGTACTTGGCCGGCCTCGTGGGCGGCAAACAGACGCTTTGTCATTTCGGTGCGAACCTGGCCCTTGCGCGAACAGGGGGCGTACGGGGTGGTTTCCTTCAAGAGTTTCCCATCCGGAGCACCATACATATAGAGGTTTTCCGCTACAACCAGACGAGCGCCGGCTTTGGCAGTGGCATCAAGAACAGCCTGCTGCAAAGCCGGGAATTCAGCCGCCCAGCGGTTATAGGGAGGCTGGGCACATTGGTACACGGTCGCTGCGCCAGCCAGAAGAGGGCTGGTGCTGTCCGGATCCAGTGCGTGGGCAGCTGCCAGTTCGGCACCTTGCGGGATCGAATCCATGCGGCCACTGCGATTGATCAAACGAACACGATACCCCATGCCGAGCAGGGCTGTGGCAGTATGGCGGCCCAGGGTGCCTGTCCCGAAAATGACATGCAGTTCATCCATTGCAGGTAATCTCCTTGATTATGCGTCCGATCTCTCGCGTATACAGACCATTGGTATCGGTAATGAACGATGGCAATTGGCGGCCGAGTTCAACAATACCCAAGGACAACAGGATTGTCAGGTTAATGCAGGGAAGAGGTGAAATCGTTCTGACAAAAGCGACATCACTTTTTCTTTGAATGAGCCCGAGCGCTGATGGAAAAACTTGATTGTTTTCTCTTTGAACTCTTCAAACGTTGGGTAATATTTGTTGTAGGTGACATGTTCCTTGAACATCTTCCACAGTCGCTCGATCAAATTCAGATTTGGTGAGTATGACGGTAGCCAGACAAGCTGTATCCGAGATTTTTTCACATAGTTTTGGACATCTTTTGCATGATGGTAGCGTGCATTATCCAAAATGATATGAATCGTTGTAGCTTCTGGATACTTCTTTACTAGGTCTTTGAAAAAACTGATGATTGATGCGGCATTGACGGTCTCATAATTCCGAACAAGTATTCCTTGATCTTGTGGACAGTATCCTCCTACCAGATTCAGATGCTTCCTGCCTTCCGTGCTTTTTACATACCGTTCGCTTCCCGTCCGTATCCATCCATACCCGCACATCATGTTGTAGGTTGGATGTACCGAATCGCAGAAAATGATTTTATCATTATCAGGTAATGAGTTTCGAAGCTCATTGTACTCTCCGACAAAGATCTTCTGATTCTCGGTATCGGCTTTTCCTGGCAATGCCTTCGTTTTTTTG
>CAIVZW010000046.1 GCA_903910495.1 uncultured beta proteobacterium | reverse complement strand
GGTCGGTCTGGGCAATCGCGGTGAGCGCGGCGCCTCGCGTCTCGCTCACCCGGGTCTTCTCAAGCGTGTTGTGTGCGGAACACTGGTTGATTCTCCGCCGCTTGCGCAAATGGCGCTTAACAAGGAGATTGAAGCGTGGACCCTGCCGCAGGGTGCGCTTTCGCAACTGACGCGTGAGATGGCAGCTGGCCGTCCCGGCCTGATCAGTCACGTCGGACTGCATACTTTTGTCGATCCACGTAATGGTGGCGGTCTTCAGGGGGCGGCAAGTGACGACAAACTCGTCAGCCTGATCGAGATCGAGGGCCGCGAGTGGCTGTTTTACAAGCCGTTCGATGTCGACGTTGCTTTCCTGCGGGGCACTACGGCGGACGAAGATGGTAACGTATCGATGGAACACGAGGCTTTTTTCGGCGACATGCTTTCGATGGCCCAGGCCACGAAGCGCACCGGCGGTCTTGTGATCGTACAGGTCAAGCGACTTGCGAAACGCGAAACGTTGCCGCCCAAGTCGGTGAAGATCCCCGGTATGCTCGTCGATGCAGTGGTCGTCGAACCGGATCAGCCGGTTACGTATCAGACGCCTTACGATCCTTCGTTCACGGGCGAGATGCGTATTCCGCTAGAAGGGTTCCCGTGTCTGCCGCTTGATGAACGGAAGATTATTGCGCGGCGACTGGCAATGGAACTGCGCGTCGGCGCTGTGTGCAACGTGGGCTCCGGTGTTTGCACGGGCATTGGCCTCGTCGCAGCTGAAGAAAACGTATTGCATCATATCGTGCTGACCAACGAGCAAGGCCTGATTGGCGGCGCGCCGGCTGGCGGACTAGACGCCGGTGCGGCTCGGAATTACAGCGCTATGATCGACATGCCGTCTCAGTTCGATTTTTACGACGGTGGCGGTATAGACATTGCCTTTCTCTCTGCAGTTGAGATCGACGCGCAGGGCAGCGTCAATATAAGCCGCTTCGCGAACAAGTTGATCGGCATTGGCGGCTTTATCAACATCAGCCAGAACGCGCGAAAGATGGTCTTCGGTGGCACTTTCACCGCCGGCAGTCTGGTCGTGACGTGCGAGGGCCGCAAACTGCAGATATTGAAGGAAGGCACGCACCGGAAGTTTGTGTCGAAACTGCAGCAGATGTCTTATAACGGACCCTACGCTCGCGAACGCAACCAGACGACGTTGTTCGTCACCGAACGCGCGGTGTTTCGCGCCATCGATGGAGCGCTCGAACTGATCGAAATCGCGCCGGGTATCGATCTCGAACGCGACGTGCTCGATCATATGGCATTCCGTCCCGTCATCTCGCCCGATCTCAGGTTGATGGACGAGCGTCTGTTCCGTCCAGAGCCGATGGGGCTTGACGATACAATGTCATCGCAAGGCTGGCCGCAGCACCCGCGGCTTGGGGCGCTCAAGGAGAGCCGGCGGTTACCGACATGAGACAGGGGCATCGCATCGATGGGTCGACGCGCCTTTTCGATATCGTCGGCAGTCCGGTGATTCGATATTCAAGAATGCATGTCCAAGAAAAGAGTCTTAATCTAGCTTTACAGATGTGGCGTTCGATTCAATATGCAGTGGTCAGCGCCGCTCACTTGGGAAAAGCGCTCGTGTGGTTCGATGTGGCGCGGAGTACCTATCGAGGGTAGCGTGCGAAACAATTTACACAAGAGAGGAAGATCATGGAAGGCATGCGCAGGATCGGAATAGTGACAGGCAGCGCGACTGGGATTGGCGTGGATGCAGGAAACCTGAGGTCGCTGACTGCACGGCATTAGGAGACATGAACATGAACACTACCTGCGTCCCGGAACCTG
>CAIVZW010000045.1 GCA_903910495.1 uncultured beta proteobacterium | reverse complement strand
GATAACGAAACTGCCGTTCGAAGATCAATTCACCATTGTCGAGTAGCGGGATGATAACTACCGCCCCCTGATGTATGACGTACTCGCGCGTACTTTCGTGTCCATCGGGCAAGCGTACCCGGTCAAGACGCACTTCAAGCAGTTTCCCGCGATACACCGGCGTACTTTCGATTTGTGTCTCCTGCAGGTGTCCATGGTCATCGTGCTGCTGTTTTTTCATCTGAGCCTCTAATGAAAACGCCCCGGCCAGCGGGGCGTTGATCGCTTAACGATTGTTGATCACAGGGAACGCATCAATGAGAGCGCACAGAGGGTCATCAGGGTCTGCGGGAAAATCCCGAGCAAGGCCACAGCCAATCCATTGGCCGACATCAGAATTTTTACGTCCAGCGGAGCTTCAATACGCGAGGTATGGACCGGCGGATCGAAATACATGACCTTGACCACACGCAGATAGTAATACGCACCAACCAGCGAGAAGAAAACTGCGGCGATGGCCAGCCACAGATAACCGGCGGCAACGACCGCCTGAAGCACCGAGAACTTGGCAAAGAAGCCGACGAAGAACGGTATTCCGGCCAGCGAGAACATCATCATCATCATCATGGCGGCAAACCACGGACTGCGCTTGTTCAGCCCCGCGAAGTCACTGATCTCGTCGGACTCGAAACCGGCCCGCGCCAGCAGCATGATCATTCCGAAGGTACCTGCGCTGGTCAGCACATAGGTAAGAATGTAGAACATCGAGGAACTGTAGGCGTTGAGGGCGTAGCGCGCATCTCCCCCGACGACGCCGGTTACCATGCCAAGCAACATGAAACCCATGTGCGATATGGCTGAATAGGCCAGCATACGCTTGAGATTGGTTTGTGCGATGGCGGCGAAATTACCCACTGCCATCGACAACACCGACAGAATCAGCAACATCATCTGCCAGTCCTGCGAGGCCACAAGCAGGCCATTGACCAGCATGCGCATCACGATGGCAAAAGCGGCCAGCTTGGGCGCACTGGCGATGAACAGCGTAACAGCCGTCGGCGCACCATGATAAACATCAGGAATCCACATGTGGAAGGGGACAACGCCCAGCTTGAAGGCAATTCCGGAAACCAGGAAGACAAGCCCGAAGGCAAGGATGGTTCTGTTGGCCTGACCGGAAAACAAGCGTTCGGCAAGGCCCGAAATTTCAAGAGTGCCGGTTGCTCCATAGATCATCGACATGCCATAGAGCAGCAAACCCGAAGCCAGTGCGCCGAGAACGAAATACTTCATTGCCGCCTCGGTCGCCGTAACCGAATCACGATTCAAGGCGACCATGGCGTAGAGCGATAATGACAACAACTCGATACCGATGTAGATAGTCAGGAAATGATTCGCGGAAATCATCACCATCATGCCCAGCGTGGCAAACAGGGTCAGCGTGTAATACTCGCCCCTGGCCATCTGCGGACGATCAAGAACATAGCCGCGCGAATAGAACAGCACCACCATTACGGTGATGTAGAGGAAGACCTTCAGCATGTCGCCCATCAGATCGCCGACGTACATGCCGCTGAAGGTATAAACGATCTGTCCGGTAGTCATCAGAATCGTGACCACGGTCGCCCCGACCAGGGTCAACTGGGTAAGAACGTAGGTCACCGTGCGCTTCTTGTCCTTAACGAACAGATCAACGATCAGGATCAGGCAGGCCATCGCCAGCATGAAGATCTCCGCACTGGCAAGGCGCAGATCGGGCGGAACAAATTGCATTTCGGCAAGCGTCATAGCGGATACCAATTATAGGATCTTGCTTACGGCGATGTGACGCAACAACTCATTGACCGAGCTGTGCATGACTTCAGTGAAAGGCTGCGGGTAGAGCCCCATGCCCAGAGCGCCCAGTGCGAGCAGCGCCAGAACCAGGAATTCGCGCATGTTGATATCGCTCAGTTCGGCCACATGATGATTAGCTACTGCCCCGAATACCACACGCTTGTACATCCACAGCGTGTAGGCCGCACCAACGATCATGGTCGTGGCCGCAGCGAAGGCCACCCAGAAGTTGAACTTGACCGCTGCCAGAATGACCATGAATTCACCAACGAAGCCGGAGGTTGCCGGCAGGCCGGCGTTGGCCATGGCAAAGAGCATGAAGAAGGCGGCGAACTTGGGCATGGTATTGACCACGCCGCCATAATCGACAATCAGGCGCGAATGCACGCGGTCATACATGACCCCGATGCAATAGAACATCGCGCCGGCAATGAATCCGTGTGACACCATCTGCACCAGTGCTCCTTCCATGCCGAGCGCACTGAACATGAAGAAGCCGAGCGTGACAAAGCCCATATGGGCAATCGACGAGTAAGCCACCAGCTTTTTCATGTCTTCCTGAACCAGCGCCACCAGCCCGATATAGACGATGGCGATCAGCGACAGGGCGATGATGAAGCCGGACAATTCGTGCGATGCATCCGGCGTGATCGGCAGCGAAAAGCGCAGGAAGCCGTAAGCACCCAGCTTCAGTGCAATGGCGGCCAGAACGATGGATCCCCCGGTTGGCGCTTCGACGTGGGCATCCGGCAGCCAGGTATGCACCGGCCACATCGGAACCTTGACGGCAAAAGCCACCAGAAAGGCCAGGAAGATCCACATCTGCGGAACCATGGGGATCGGCATCTGATGCCAGTCAAGAATCGAGAAGCTGCCTCCCGACTGAATAAACAGATAGATCAGAGAAATCAGGAAGAGCAGGGAACCCATCAGGGTAAACAGGAAGAACTTGAACGCCGCATAGACGCGGTTAGGTCCGCCCCAGACGCCGATAATCAGATAGAGCGGAATCAGCGAAGCTTCAAAGAATACGTAGAACAGCATGCCGTCGAGTGAGGCGAAAATGCCATTCATCAAACCCGACATGATCAGGAAGCCGGCATTGTACTGAGCCACCTTGTTGTCAATGATCTGCCATCCGGCAAGCACGACAATGACCGTGATGAAGCTGTTGAGCATCACGAACAGCATCGAGATGCCATCAACGCCCAGATGGTAGTTGATGTTGAAACGCGGAATCCACGG
>CAIVZW010000044.1 GCA_903910495.1 uncultured beta proteobacterium | reverse complement strand
GCCTGTCCGGCTAATGTATCACCACATTTCAAAACTGTTTAGTCCCTTTGATACTGGAATTTTGCACAGTATCGGCAACTCACAGGCGCGGCGTCGAACACAGCACATCGCTGCACTGAGCACGATGATGCAAGGCATGGTCAATCAGGACCAGCGCCAGCATGGCTTCGGCAATCGGCGTTGCGCGAATGCCCACACACGGGTCGTGACGCCCATGCGTCTCGACCATCACCGGCTCACCGGCCAGATTCACCGAACGGCGCGGCAAACGGATGCTCGACGTGGGCTTGATCGCCACCTGCACCAGAATGTCCTGTCCGGTAGAAATTCCGCCGAGCACACCACCGGCGTTATTGGAAAGGAAGCCCTGGGGCGTCATTTCGTCACCATGTTCGCTGCCCTTCTGCTCGATGCTGGAAAAACCGGCACCGATCTCTACCCCCTTGACCGCATTAATACCCATCATGGCAAAGGCAATACTCGCGTCAAGCCGGTCATACACCGGTTCGCCCCAGCCCGGCGGCACACCACTCGCAGCAACGCTGATCCTGGCGCCGACCGAGTCGCCGGATTTGCGCAGCGCATCCATGTACGCCTCGAGCTCCGGAACAATAGCCGCATCCGGCGCAAAGAACGGGTTTTCGGCAATCTGTGTCGCATCGACAAAAGGAATCCGGACCGAACCAAGCTGGCTCATCCAGCCCTGGATGCTGATAGCGAAGCGTTCTTTCAGCCATTTCCGGGCAATCGCCCCGGCCGCAACGCGAACTGCCGTTTCGCGCGCCGAAGAACGGCCACCGCCGCGATAATCGCGAAAACCGTATTTCTGGGTATAGGCGTAGTCGGCATGCCCCGGACGGAAAGCCTCGGCAATGTTGCCATAATCCTTGCTGCGCTGATCCTGATTGCGGATCAGCAGGCCAATTGGCGTTCCGGTCGTTTTTCCGGCAAAGACTCCGGACAGGATTTCAACCGTATCCGGCTCGCGGCGCTGCGTCACATGGCGCGAAGTACCGGGCTTGCGCCGATCAAGTTCAGCCTGGATGTCAGCTGTGCAGAGTTCCAGCCCCGGCGGGCAGCCGTCAACAACACAACCGATGGCCGGCCCGTGCGACTCGCCGAAAGACGTCACCGTGAATAAAGTACCAAAGGTATTGCCGGACATGTATTTCCCGGAAACGATAGAATTGCTGGAAAGTCTATCATAGCCCTATCAGCCGACAACTCGATCAGTTCATGACCGCCAAGCCAAAATCATCATCGGCCAGACCCACCCCCAAGCCAAAACTGCCGCAAAGCCGTCAGCCGGTAGCGAATCCCTTGCGCCAGGCGGATAGCCGCTGGCAACGGACGGTACGCTATGGCTGGGACAAAGGCGGTTCAAAGGGTGGGCGGTAGTTATATAGGGCCATAGCGTCCGCCCTCCCTCGCCATTGCCGAACATGAAATGCAGTCAGGCGCACAAATTGTTGCGCCGTGTTGGCACCTTTCAACTGGCGTTCTTTGGCCGCGGCCTGACTCCCCCGCGGTCCCATAGTTGCGCGAAATTATCTGCTCATGCCCGATGCCACAGAAGTTATCGGAGAGGAAGTTAACGGATGATGTCATGTTATTTTTCCAGTTTGTTTTGCAGCGGCCCGCGTGCCACTGGCGGCAGAAGATCGATGTGTTCCTTGCAGAATCGAACAAACTCCTGTGCGGCCGGGCTGATCCCGCGTGACAGGTACATGGCTCCGAAATTCTCGAATTGACGGGGTCCGGGCTTAGGCAGCACAACCAGCCGCCGTTCTTTAAGCTCACGCTGCACCCCCCAATCCGGCATGAACGCAATCCCGAATCCGACTTCGGCCATGGCCCGTATCAGATTGGTATCATTGGACTGAAGGACGATCTGGGGGGATATTCCAAGGCTCCCGAAGTACAAATTCGATAACGCACGAAAATTCATCCGATGCTCGTACAGGATGAACCTGGCATTTTCCAGATCAGCTACCGTCAGTTTGGTCTTCCCCGCCAGGGGGTGTTCAGGGGCAGCGACGAGCAGCGATTCATGATGACCAAGCACCACACCGGTCAGGCGCGGATGGGGCACCGGAAACGGCATGATGCCGACGTCAAGCTCACCGCTCAGCAGGTCTTCCAGCGTGTTCATGGTCTGTTGAGTTGAGCGAACGTCCAGTTCCACTCGCGGATAAGCCTGTGCAAAAGCCTGAAAGGTATGAGCCCACAGGAATGCGGTAGCTGCCGCACTTGTTCCAACCCGCAGTCCTCCAGTGATCTGTGCCGGTTCTGACGTTGAACGGTCTACGAACACCTTTCGCCAGCGCACGATTTCCATCGCTGCCGGCAAGAGTTCGGTTCCGGTACGGGTCGGGCGCACGGAACGGCCATTCCTGATGAAGAGATCTTCACCGATCTCCTCTTCCAGGCGACGAACCAACTGGCTGACTGCCGATTGTGTCAGGTGCAGCAACTCACCTGCTCGAGTGAAACTTTCCTGTTCCGAGACCACGATAAAGGCT
>CAIVZW010000043.1 GCA_903910495.1 uncultured beta proteobacterium | reverse complement strand
TCGGCCGGCACACCCTGCTCATAGCTCTGCAGCCAAATTTTTTCCACCTGACCCCCCGTATAAAGCTGTTTTTCTTACCGAGAAACCCTTTATCGCCAGCCCGGTCGATAGTATTCCATCTGGCCGCTTTGCGAAAGTGATTGCATGGTGAGTAATCAGCACACTTCGAGCAAGGACGCATCGGCAAAGATCAGTGCGCCTCGCACTGCGCGTGCCGGGAAAACGCCGGCCACCGCCCGGCAGTAGGCTAAGACCTGCGCCCGATAATCATCGAGGCGCAGCGTATCGCTGCCCGTACTCTTGTAATCGAGCACCCAGAGCGCATCATCAAACTCGACCAGGCGATCGATGCGCTTCAATTCACCGTCACCCGCCGTGAGATCAACTTCGTTCCACGCCCTGCGGTGCTGTGCGGGGTCGAAAAAGCGTCGCAGCACAGGTGCCACCAGCAGGCGTTCGGCCACCGGCAGCACGCGCCGGTAATCGCCATCGTCAAAACCCAGATCTTTCCACCAGCCGTCTGGCGCATTCCCGCCGCCATGCCGTTCGAGCAGGGCGTGCAGCAGGATGCCGAAGCGCTCGCCCGCATCCGGTGCTCGACGGCGCTCGCCGATCGGCGGCAGAGGTACAGATTCGGCGCAGGCCACAGCGGTCATCGCGTCCGGCGGAGCAAGACCGGACATCGGAGGGCCATCGCCGTGGGCCAATCCGCCACCGAGTTTCTCCAGCGCCCCTTCGAGCCGGCGATAGGGCGTTTCGCTCCCGGCCTTGGCCGTCTCGATGCCGCTGGCGAGGAATACCTGCCGTGCGCGCGTCATCGCCACGTAAAGCAGGTTCAGTTCTTCGCGCGTTGCGGCCTGCGCTTCGATCTCGAACAGCGGCTGCCGCTTTGCACCCCTATCCTCCTTGCGCCCGTAGAACGAGAAGTGCTGCGGCGACGGGGCTTCCGGCGGCCAATCGACCAGTACATCCCAGGGCTCGGGAGGTCGCGGCGCGGTGTTGGCGCCGAGCAGCCAGACAATCGGTGCTTCCAGCCCCTTGGCACCGTGGATGGTCAGAATGCGTACGCGTCCGGCATCGACACTCTGCGCTTCGATCACGCCCTCATCCGGGGCGTCGTTGACATCGGCATCACGCAGGTCGCGCAGCTCGTCGATGCAGCGTGGCAGACTCGGAAAGCGCCCGCCGTCGAGATCGAGCGTGAGCAGCAGCAGGGCGCGCAGATTGGCCTCGACGCTGGCGCCGGTGGCCTCCGGCACGGCCAGTCGGTAACGCTTGATCACCTCGCCCTGATGGAAGATGCGATCGAGCAGGTCGTGCACCGGCAGACGATCCGCCGCCTGCAGCCATTCGCCTAGCAGTTGCGCCGCGCGTGCCAGGCGGGGCGAGGCATTTCCTTCCCCAACCAGTGCTTCCAGCCGTTGCCACCACGAGGACTCAGGGCGCACGGCAAGCTGTATCAGCTCCTCGTCGCTGCAGGCAAACAGCGGCGAGCGCAGTGTCTGCGCAAGCTTCAAATCGGCGAGCGGTGTGACCAGGAATTCAAGCAAGGCCACGATGTCGCGCACTTCCAGAGCCGCCAGCAGGCCGCCGCGCGAACCCGCATCGAAGGGAATGCCTGCGCCACTCAGCGCCCGTTCGTAACAGACCAGATTGGTTCGCGTGCGCACCAGCAGCATGATGTCGCCGTAACGCACAAGGCGTTGCTGAAGCTGGCCGTCGGCGCCCTTCTCTTCGATCTGCCAGACCCCCGTCATGGCCTTGATCTTCGCCGCCAGGCTTTGCGCTTCCTGCTGCAGGCGAAAATCTTCCGGCTCAAGGTCCGGCTCGGTCAG
Organism: uncultured beta proteobacterium; assembly: GCA_903910495.1. The sequence continues at coordinate 1,911 of CAIVZW010000043.1, read as the reverse complement.
CGGATCGCGCAGGCCAGTGCGCTCGGGCGTTTCTTCCGCCTCAGCCTTGCCCGATAGCGGCAATAGTTCGACTCGCCCTGGCAGCGCGCCGGCAAACGAGGTCTGTTCGCGGAAAGGCGCGAATTCCGGCACATCGAGGAACAGCGCGTTGACCACGTCGGTGATGGGCCTGGCATTGCGCCGCGTGGCATCCTGCTCGCAGCGCACGGCGTCATAGTCACGCTCAAGGAATTCAGCCGCCACCGAGAACAACCGCGGCTCGGCCCGGCGGAAACGATAGATCGACTGCTTCGGATCGCCGACCAGAAAGACTACCGGGCGCGACGCATCCGAGTAGGCCTCAAGCCAGGCCAGCAGGATCTGCCACTGCAGCGGGTTGGTATCCTGGAACTCGTCCAGCAGCACATGGCTGTAGCGCGCATCCAGCCTGGCCTGCAGGAATGCGGCCGTGTCCTCGTCGCGCAGCAGCCTGAGCACGTTCCATTCGGCATCGACAAAGTCGATCTGACGCCGCGCCTTCTTGAACTCCTCGACATGAGCGAGGAAGGCGGCAAACACTCCGCAGGCGTCCTGATTGAAGGCCAGGATGCGCTCTTCAAGTTGCCGCCGCACGCAATCGATCAGTCGTCCTCCGAGTTGAGCATGCAGGTCGATCAAACGTTCAGCACCCTGTGCTGTAAAGCGTTCAATCGCCGCTTTGGTCAATTCTCGCTTGCGCAGTGTATTGCTTTGGGTGAGCAGTGCTTCACACAAAAAAGCGAAGCAATTCTCTCCTGCCGGCTCGACAAGCGCCGCACGCAGAGCCTGGATGCACTTCTGATCCGTGGCCAGAGTGCTGATTTCAAGGATATCCAGATAGATTTGGAAATCGGGCGACCAGTTGCCGGCAAAGAAATCGTCCAAGGCCTGACCGGGTTCTCCCGCGCCGAGCTGCTCGCGCAGCGTGGTGACGACTTTATCCGCGATTGCTGATCCCGCATCGCCGAAAGCCAGCCACTCGCTGCGCCGATCCAGCGCCCGGCGAATCAGGCGCCGCGTCGACTCCAGCCCGGCTTCGCCCAGCAACCGGACAAAGCCCTGCGTGACTTCGCTCTCCGGCGCTTTCTGCAAGCCGGCGGCGAAGGACTGCCAGAGCTCGTCGAACAGCCGCGAATCGGATTCGACCAGCGTCGCCCCGGCCAGATTGGCCGACAGCGGCGCGGCATCGACGAGTTGCAGGAACCAGCCGTGAAAGGTATTGACCGCCAGCCCGGGCTGAGCCACCAGCACCAACTCGTACAGGCCGCGTGCGCTGCGCAGCGTGGCCTGATCCGCCGCGACTCCGCGCTCGGCGAGAAAAGCGACGACCTGCGCCTCGCTGCCGGTGGCTAGCAGATGCAGCCAGTCCACCACACGCTCCTCGATCTCGCGCGCCGCCTTGCGCGTGAAGGTGATGGCCAGAATCTCACCGGGCGCGACACCGGCCAGCAGCAGGCGCACGATGCGCGAAGCCAACAGCCAGGTCTTGCCGCTGCCGGCACAGGCCTCGACGACGACGCTGCGCGACGGGTCGAGCGCGCGCAGGATCAGGGGGCGGGATGAATCAGGCATACGTACTCTGACACAAGTTGTTCATTTCATACCTCGACCGGATACCACCGAATCTCGTGCACAAAAACCAAAAAACGCCATATGCTGGAGATGCCTACAGACAAACGTTCCCAGCCTTTAACAAGGCTGGAAGGCAATAAACATGTGGGTTACGGGAAGGCGAGCATTCCATTATTTTGAACTTACTTGATATTGTTCTGATTACTTATCTTGGGAACCAATAAGACACTTTCTCACCGGAGGGAAAAAATGGAACGTTTTCTTCAGGTACGAGATTCTCCCAAGCCGTATTGGCATTTACCGCCGCGCATGCTGCAAACG
>CAIVZW010000042.1 GCA_903910495.1 uncultured beta proteobacterium | reverse complement strand
TCGCCGACAATCGAGCGCAGGGTGGTCATGATCATGTTGCGGATGGCCTCGGAGTAGTTTTGCACGCCATAAACGGATTTCACCGGGTCGGTGATCTTGATGAAAGCGATGGCGTTGACCACGATGACCGCGTTGTCGCGGGTGATGACTTCCTGCTCCTGCACGTCGAGGATGATGTCCTTGGTCGTGAGCTTGTAGGCGATGCTGTCGATGTAAGGGATGATGAAGCGCAGGCCGGGACTCAGCGTCTCGCGGTACTTGCCCAGGCGCTGCACGATCCATTCTTCGCCCTGGGGGATAATGCGTACCCCCTTGGCGACGGTGAGAATGACAAAGGCCAGGAATACAACTGAAGTTACAGTCATACCGATCATTTTGCTTCCTCCACTTTGATGAAACTACCTTCGACGACGACGATGCGCACGCGCTCGCCGGCCTTGATTTTTGTGTCGGCGTAACACTCCCACAGATCAGCGCCGAGCACCGGTTTCTGGAATCGCACCTGGCCGCGGCTGTCCGGGCAAAGGTCGCTGACCAGAACGCCGACTTCGCCGGTGACGTGGGCGGCCGATGTGCCAACCGACGTTACCGTGCGCGGCTTGAGATAGCGGAACCAGAAAACGACGAGCACGGTGGAGAGTCCCGCCCAGAGCAGCATCTGTGTTGCCACAGCCAGATCGGGTAAGGCCAGCAGGACTATTCCCACGGCTATTGCACCAATACCGAACCAGACGATGAAAAAGGCAGGGATGGCCAGTTCGGTCATGGCCAGACACAATCCCAGCACCATCCAGTGCCACCACTCGAACATTTTCAGCCTCCGGCGACTGCCCAAAAGACAAAGCATAACGCAACATCGTCGTACCTTGCACGCGCCATGACAGACTGATTCGGAATACCATAGCGTTTTTCTTGAAAACCGGCCTGTTGACGATAGAGGGGATGACCTTGCTGCCCAAAGAAACCACACCCAGTTCGATTGTGAAGTATCTCGACCAGTACGTGATCGGCCAGGACGAAGCCAAGAAGGTACTTGCGGTTGCCGTGTATTCGCATTACCGGAAGATTTCGACCGTGCAACTGACCAGCGGCGTCATTGCCAAGAGCAACGTGCTGCTCATCGGTTCGTCCGGGACCGGGAAAACACTGGTTTGCGAGACCCTCTCAAAAATGCTTGGCGTTCCTTTCGTAACGGCGGATGCCACGTCGCTGGCCCAGACCAAGTATGTTAATGAAGAGATCGAGGCGACACTGCAACGCCTGCTCGACAGGGCGGACGGGAACGTGGAAAACGCGCAGCTTGGCATTGTATTCATCGACGAAATAGACAAGCTGAAGGCAAGCAAGACCGAGGCCCGGGTAACCTCCGGCGAGAGCGTCCAGCACGCCCTGCTGAAGATCATGGAAGGTTCGCCGGTCAAGCTGAAGGACAATCGTTACATCGACACCACCAACATCCTGTTCATTTGCGGCGGAGCGTTTGTCGGGCTGGAGAACATCATGTCCAAGACGCATGGCTTCGGCTTCATTTCAACTTCGGGCGACGACAACCAGAACATCCTTGACCGGCTGAACAAGCGCGTCAAGCCGACCGATCTTTTCGAATTCGGCCTGATCCCCGAATTCACCGGTCGTCTGCCGATCATTGCCAACTTCCAGAACCTGAACAAGGACATGCTGGTCAGGATCATGAGCGTGCCGAAGAACTCGATCTACAGGCAGTACATGGAGATCTTCAAGGCCGAAGGCGTGGAACTCAGCATTGGCCCCAAGGTATTCGAGCAGATTTCAGAAATTGCCATCGAATACAAGACCGGAGCCCGCAGCCTGCGCGGGATATTCGAGGAACTGATGACCCCGGTTCTGTACGTGGTTCCTGATAACCCGGACATTTTCCGGGTCGAGATTACCTCGCTGTTTGAAGAAGCGCGCCTGCTCAGGCGGATATAACGATTTGAACCTAAAAAACTCAATTGGATAGGTAAAAACCCGCTCATGGTTCGACAGGCTCACCCCGAGGGCATTTCTTCGGGTGAGCTTCGCTAACCCTCAGGGCACACCACGAACGGGTTTTTGAGCTAACACCCGGCGGGTGATACGTCCGTTCACCCTGAGCAGCCCGCACAGCGGGCGTGTCCCCCAGGGGGATTTCCTTCGGGGCATCGAAGGGTCCGTTATCTTGCAACTGCGGTTT
>CAIVZW010000041.1 GCA_903910495.1 uncultured beta proteobacterium | reverse complement strand
GTGGTGAACAGCGAAACCGGAGAGATCATCATCCCGGCAAACCGTAAGATCACCAAGACGCTGCTGCGCAAGCTGGCCACGGTTTACGACCGCATCGAGATTGACCCTTCCCCCATTCGCAACAAGATCAACGAGATTATCGGCGGATTTAAGAAGCGGTTCGATGACATTCAGATGCAGTATGACGAGGAAGTTGCCCGTGCGGAATCTGGCGAAGGCCTAGAGACTGGCATCATCAAGTCGGTCAAGGTCTACGTGGCCTCCAAACGCAAGCTTTCCGTCGGTGACAAGATGGCCGGTCGCCACGGAAACAAGGGCGTGGTAGCCCGGATCGTCAAGGAGGAGGACATGCCCTTCTTGGCGGATGGAACTCCGGTCGAGATCGTTTTGAATCCGCTCGGCGTGCCTTCGCGTATGAACGTAGGGCAGGTGCTGGAGACACACTTGGGATGGGCGTGCCGTTTGTTGGGCATCAAGATCGCCACTCCTGTGTTCGACGGCATTAAGGAAAAGGACATCCGCGGCTACCTCAGAGACGCCGCAGAGAAGCAGAAGAAGGTCAACGATGCCCAGTTGGTTGGTGAGAACGGCAAGGCCACCCTCTACGACGGGCGTACCGGCGAGACTTTCGACCAAGAGGTTGTGGTTGGCTACATCTACATGATGAAGCTGGGCCATTTGGTTGCGGACAAGATCCATGCTCGTGCTGTTGGCCCGTATTCGTTGGTTACACAGCAGCCCCTCGGCGGCAAGGCGCAATACGGCGGCCAGCGTTTTGGCGAAATGGAGGTATGGGCTATGGAAGCTTACGGCGCGGCGTACACACTGCAGGAACTCCTCACCGTCAAATCAGACGATGTGCAAGGTCGCACGCGAATCTACGAGAGCATTGTGAAGGGTGACAATAGTTTGGAAGCCGGCATCCCAGAGTCGTTCAACGTCCTCGTTCGCGAAATGCAATCGCTCGGACTCGACGTGAAGGTGGGCTACACCAATCCAGTGGAGCAACCGGCTCCGCCAACGGTGCTGGCCACGCTGTAACCGCCCACAACACTTTGCAGAGCAGAGATATTATGATGAGCAGCAAGGAAAGCGCCCGCGAGTTGCTTGGCTTGGACAAGGTCAACCAAGTTGATTACATTGCCATTTCTGTCGCCTCTCCGGACTCAATGCGTTCGTGGTCGAAGGGTGAAGTCAAGAACCCGGAAACCATCAACTACCGCACTTTCAAGCCGGAAAAGGGTGGCTTGTTCTGTGAGCGCATATTTGGTCCGGTCAAGGACTGGGAATGTTCGTGCGGAAAGTACAAGCGCATTAAGCACCGAGGGATTGTTTGCGATCGCTGCGGCGTGGAAGTAACGCTGGCACGCGTTCGGCGGGAGCGCATGGGGCACATCGAATTAGCCGTGCCAGTCAGCCATATTTGGTTCTTCAAGTGCATGCCCAGCCGCATAGGGTTGATGCTTGACGTGACTTCCCGAGATTTGGAACGGGTGATCTATTATGAGGATTACCTCGTCATCGATCCTGGAACCACGCCACTGCTGCCCCACCAGCTTCTCACTGAACAGGAATTTCGCGAGGCCCGCGAGACATACGGCCCGGACTCCTTCTCGGCCAAGATGGGTGCCGAGGCCGTCCGCGAGGCTTTGGGGCGTGTGGATCTGGCCAAGAGCATCGAGCAACTACAGGTGGCGATGACGGAGACCAAGAGCAAGCAGATTCGCAAGAAGCTCGCTAAGCGGATAAAGCTCCTGCAGGGCTTCCTTGGGTCTAAGACTCGCCCGGAGTGGATGATTCTTACGGTCCTGCCGGTTATTCCTCCCGACCTCCGGCCGCTTGTTCCCCTGG
>CAIVZW010000040.1 GCA_903910495.1 uncultured beta proteobacterium | reverse complement strand
TACGGCGGCATCTTGTGCAACACCCAGCGCGCGGCGACGATCAGGCCGTCGGTGCCCTCTTTCTGAATGCCCGGCAGCCCGGAAAGAAACTTGTCGGTGACGTCCTTGCCGAGGCCGCTCTTGCGGAAACTGCGGCCGGGAATCTCGAGTTGTTCCGCTGCTCCGAGCGGTGTCGTACCGTCCTTGTCGAAGCGCTGGATGGTAAAGCGCGCGGTCGCCTGTTCGTGGATCTTGCCGAAGTTGTGGGCTATGCGCGTCACTTCCATGACGAGGCCGTTCGGATCGACCATTCTCCACCACGCCAGGTTGTCGAGCGCCGTTCCCCACAGCACGGCTTTCTTGCCGCCGGCGTTCATGGCAATGTTGCCGCCGATGCACGAGGCTTCGGCCGAAGTCGGGTCGACCGCGAATACGCGGTCGGCGCTGCTCGCCGCTTCCGCAACCCGGGCCGTCACCACGCCGGCACCGGTACGGATGGTGGTGCAGGGCCGGTCGCAACCGGGTAGCAGCGTCTCTTCAACCGGGCCGATAGCGATCAGTTTCTCTGTGTTGATGACCACCGAGAGCGGCGTCAGCGGCACCGCACTGCCGGTATAACCGGTGCCGCCACCGCGCGGGATGATGGTCAGCCCGAGTTCGATGCAGTCGCGTACCAGCGGCGCCATTTCCTCTTCGCTGTCGGGGTAGAGCACAACGAAAGGGTATTCGACGCGCCAGTCGGTGGCGTCGGTAACATGAGCAACGCGGGCCAGGCCGTCGAAGGCAATGTTGTCCCGGCGCGTATGCCGGAGCAGAGTTTTCAGCACCTGTTTGCGCAAAGCGGCGGTGTCGTCAAAATGGCGTTCAAAGGCATCGACGGCGGCCTGCGCCGCGTCGTACAGGCCGAGCACCTTGTCATTGCCGCGCCGGCGCTTGTCGATTTCTTTCAGGCGGTGGCGCAGCGCTTCAACCAGAGCGGCGCGGCGCTGCCGGTTGGCCAGCAGGTCGTCTTCCAGATACGGGTTGCGCTGTACGACCCAGATGTCGCCCAGAACCTCGTAGAGCATGCGCGCCGAACGCCCGGTGACGCGCTGACTGCGCAGTTCGTCAAGGATCGCCCAGTTCTCCGCGCCAAGCAGGCGAATGACTATTTCGCGGTCGGAGAAGGAGGTGTAGTTATACGGGATTTCACGCAGGCGGGCGTTCATGGCGTGCCTCGGATACTTCTCTAAACGGAGATTCTAGTAGGTAGTCATGTTGAAAGGCAAGGATAAGAGCTTCACCACAAAGACACAAAGGACACAAAGTTTCACCAAGAAAACAAGACGTTAACTTGGTGCCTTCTTGGTGAGCTTGGTGGCTTGGGGTTCGCACTTTTCGTTGACTGACTACTAGCCCAGAAGAGCGTTTTTTCGCACGGCAACCCACGCAGGAAACGAAGACTGCTACTGCAGCATGAAGGTATCGTATTCGAGACGATTCAGTTTCCAGTCGAGCATGGCCAGAGCCGTACAGAGTGTAATCAGCACGGCCAGGGTGAACCCGTAGCCGTAGAAGGCAGCGCCCTTCCAGAGCGTGGCACTGGTGAGCACGACGTTGAGGACCAGGAACTCGGCGCACAGGAAGAGAATGAGGCGACGCTGGTCAAGGTAAAAGAATACGTTGAGAACCGAAAGCAGGATGACTTGCAGGCCGGCTCCGATGACCTGAATGTAGAGCAACGGCAGATAGAGTTCTGAAATGTCGAGCGCGTCGAGCAGGGTCGGGCCGGCAACGAAGGTGATGAGGACAGCCAGCGTCTGGATCTTGCCTATTTCGGCCAGTCCCTGCTTGATCGAATAGACCATCTCGTCGCGCATGTTCTGGATGTACTCCAGCGAGCCGCCGCTGCGCACGGCATCGTAGAACTTTTCGTAATACTCGACAAAATCGGTCTCGATGCGCACCATGAATACCGCCATGCCGGGAATGATCGACAGGTAGGCAAGAAATACCGGCAAATCGTAGATAATCGACGCGCGCAGCGCACCAATGATCGGCTCAGAGGTGTATGGGAAAAACCAGAACATGAATTTGTCGATCCACACGCCGAGGTTGTAAAGCACGCCGATGCAGAGCAGGCTGGGGTAAAGGGTTTCGCGCCGGATGAAATCGAAGGCGATCAGTTGCTGCGGACGGAAATCGAAGGCGGTAAGCGTCAGCATGCCGGCAAGCAGCACACCGTGACCGAGCACGAAACCGATCATCAATCCTTCAAGTCCCCAAGGGCGTAGAGCAAGAGCCAGCCCGACGGTGATGCTGTAACCGAGCGCGAACAATGAAACGATGGCCTTGTAGCGTTTCATGCCCGAAAGGAAAATGGTGACCACCCAGATCGCGCTCATCAGGGCGAAGCCGGCCAGCATCAGCACCCGGTAGAGAATACTTTGTCCGGGGAACAGAACGAACAGGCCGAGCGTGCCGAGCGCCGAGGCGCTGATGATGACGAGCATCAACAGGCCGTTGAGGTTGGGCATGACTAACTCGTTCCGTTTTTCGAACAGGCGATCCGAGACGAAACGGGTGAAGGCCAGTTGCACGCCGCCGGTATAGATCAGGCTGCTGGCGATCAGGTAGGTGACCGAGGTCTGGAACTGGGTGACGAGAAACGAGGGAACGTCCACCGTGCTGCTGAGCAGGCCTATGATCAGGATACCGATTATCGACAACACCCACGGCCCCGAGCCGATGACGCCGGCAAAAGTGTAGGCCTGCAGCAGGCCGACCAGGGTGTTCTTGCGCAACAATTTTCTGAGTTCGAAGCCGATGCCTGCCATCAGTCGCTTTCCGTACGGTTCACCGCCAGGGCGCCTGCATAAACACGGCGATAGTGAGCGAACATCAGGTCGTCGGTGTAGTAACGTTCGACACGGGCAATGCCGGCGGCGCTGGCGCTGCGCCATGCCACGGGATCGGCGAGCAGGGTTAGCGCGGCGTCAGCCAGAGCCTGCGGGTCGGCGATGTTGACCACGGCGCCGGAATGGCCGAGCGCGCGGTCTTCTGCATCCAGACCCTCGATCAACTGGCGGCAGGAGCCGACATCGGTCGACACGGCGGGTACGCCGGCGGCATAGCCTTCGAGGATGACCAGCGGTAGCGCCTCGCTGATCGACGAGAGGATGATCAGCCCGATTTTCGGCAGCAGTTCTTCGACTTTCTGGAAGCCGAGAAATTTCACACGCTCGGCGACGCCGAGACTCACGGCCAGGTTGCGGCACTCTTCGGCATAATCGGGGTCTTCGTCCTCCGGTCCGGCAATCCAGCCTTCGGCTTCCGGCATCTGGTTGAGCACCCGGCGCATGGCACGAATAAAGGTCTTCACGTCCTTGATCGGTACCACGCGACCAATCAGGCACAGCACCGCTGGCGGGTTCTCGGGGCGCAAATCGCGTAGCGGCCCAAAGCGCTTTAGACTGATGCCGTTCGGAATGTTGAAAGTACGCTCGGCTTTGGCGCCGTCAGCCACCTGGCGCAAACGGTTGTTCTCGTAGAGGGCGATGATCGGGTCAGCGGCGTCGTAACAGAAGCGACCCATCCATTCGAAAAAACAGATCCACATCTGGCGAAAATAGGAGAGTTCGGTCGGGTCGCGCTGGAAGACATTGCGGTTGTCACGGATCCATTCGCTCTTGAACAGGTCGATCTTGCGTTCCTTGGTGTAAATGCCGTGTTCGGAAAGGATCAGCGGTCGCCGCTGCATCTGGCTCAGGACGGCGCCAAGAAAGCCGGCATAGCCGGTCGAAACGCTGTGGTAGGCGCGCGCCGGGATCAATTCGTGTGCAATCCTTGCCAGTTGCCAGAGCGGTGCATGCATGATGCGCACTGTCCAGAAGTAGTCGACGAAGGAGGGGTCGGTGCAGTAGCGACGGTAGCGGTCACAGATCAGCTCCCAGGACTGCTCTCCGTGCAGAAACATCTCGGCCGGCAATTTGCCGCCGGGCATCAATTCCTTGCACAGCGAACGGAAAGCCGCATTGCCGCTGGCGTTGTCCTGCCCCTGCATGAGCATATCGTGGACCACAAGCAAATCATCGCTGACGTGCCTGTCAAGGCGGACGCCGGCCGGCTTGATCGGCGTCGCGTCCTTTTCGAAGTCATAGAGGAAATGGGTCTCCAGATGCACGACGTTATCCGGCAGCGGGTACTTGGGCTCCCCGTAATCCTCACGCCGGCTGCCGAGAAAAACAATGGCAAAACGCAGTTCCGGGAAGGCGCGGATGATCTGGTTGACCCAGCTTGACACGCCGCCGCTGACATAGGGGAACGTGCCTTCGAGCAACAGTGCAATGTCGGCGTTGGCCGCGCGCGGGAAAGTCATGCCTCGCTCCAGTAGCGAATAACCGGTCGCAAGCGCGGCAGCGATTGCCAGTCGCCCAGTTCCTTCATCAGCGTACGTACCGTGGCGAAGTCGCCGATGTCGTAGGCGACTTCAGCCAGATAAGGCACGATGCGTGTCTTCGGCAAGCCGAGTGCCAGAGCACGATCATAGGCAGCGCGTGCCGGGTGGGCCTCGCCGAGCGATTGCAGAAGCCGTCCGTGACACAGGTGAAGACCGGCGTCGTCCGGCGACTGTTCAAGAGAGATTTGCGTGTAGTACAGCGATTGCTGCAAGGCGTACTGGCGCAGGTCGCCCTGGGCGAGCTCCTGATAAACCAGTTCCCAATACAGTCCCGCCAGCCGCTTGGCGGCTTCGGTCTGTTCGGGGCTGTTTGCGACGGCCGTGTTGAAACACGTCGATTCGCTGTGGATCGATTGGTTGAGGAGTTTTTCCTTGCGGTCGAGCATGCCGTAGGCGAGCAGTCGAATGTCTTCCGAGGGGTCGGTCAACACGTTGCGCAGAAGCGGCGAGGCGACACGTCCGGAAAGATTCTGCAAGGCGACCAGCGCACGCAAGCGGGTGGCGACCGGGGCCTGCGGGTTGGACAGGAAAGAACGCATGCCGGCCTGACGAAAGCCGGTGCCGGGGCGCAGATGCGGGTCAATCTCCGGCAGCTCGATGGCCCGGAAGGCCTCGCCCGGCAGGACTGCAGGCAAGGCGTGCAGCAGGAACACCCCGCCGATGACGGCGGCGATGCCGAGCACCGGGACGGCATAACTGGTAGCGAACAGCAGCAGCAAGATGGGCCGGCGTGGCTGGGCCAGATACGGGGGAAGCAGAGCGACGGCGATCAGCGCGAGCAGGAAACTGGCACCGCCGTGAGCGAGCAGGTAGAACAGCAGCGCATATTCATCGCTGCTGTTCATGGCTACGCTGGCCCAGGCCGAGGCCTCAAGCGTCAGGGCGTAGAGTCCGAGCTTCGGCTGGAACATGGCAGACTGCAAAAAGATGGTCGAGCAGGATAAGCGGTGGCTGTTCGTCGACATGCAGGACGTGCGCAAAAATACCGGCTTCAGACAGGGTCTGCTTGCCCTGCCGTTGCACCCAGTCCTCGATGCGCGTGATGTAGCCTTCGGCGGCGGCCGTGCTGGCGAGCGGCATGAGGTTAACCAGAATCTTGCCCCCGGAAGCTTCAAGCAGCCAGTTGACGTCGAGTGAGCGGCGCTGGCGGCGGATTTGCAGAACCATGTCTTCGAGTTGTACGCGCGGCTGGAACTCGAGGGCGACGATCACACTGCGCACGCCGGATTCCTGACGCACGCGCCACAAACGCTGCAATTCGGCAGCGAAGTCGACCGGGCAGGCGGGGAGCGCTTCGGTGATTTGCTCTGCCAGTTTCTGCGTGACCAGGCCGTCGGTGTAGTAGCCGAGCAGCAGGTTGAGGGTTTGCAGCATTTCCTCGTGCAGCGCAAAGAAGGGCACTTTCTCGACGGCGAGGATTCCAAGCTGTTCGCCGCCGAACGTGGTGAGCGGTGCGGCGATGAGGTAACGACTGCGATTGTCGCCACTCGTGAGCGATTGCGCCACGTGCGACAGGTGGCCGGTTTCCAGCGCGTGCCGGATCAGTGGGTCGTTGGCATTGAGAGGCGGCGCGTCGGGGGCCAGGCCGAGACTGGCGGTGGGGTGTGCATCGACGATCCCGGCGTGCACGCCATGCAGCACGACGGTTTCGATCTGGCAGTACTGGGCGAAAAGGCGCAGCAGTCCATCGGCACCGGGCAGTTGCCGGACCTGGGTTCCGGTCGCATCGCCGCGGCCTTTGATCATGTCCTGCAGCGTGGCCAAGGCATCACGCATGGCCATCGGGCGTCCGATCAGATCCTGCTCGAGGCGGTCGTGTGAGAGACGAAGCAGATAATACTGGTGGGTCAGGTATTCGAGACGCTGGTCAAGATAGAACTGCATTCCTTCGGCACGTCGTGTGCGCGCCAGCCAGAGGCTGGAAAACTCGCCGCAGAGCATGACGAAAATGAGGCCGCCCATGAAATTGATCTTCGGAAAATCGTCCGGCAGCCAGCCCGAAAGGCTGAAGGCGAGCCACGCCAGCAGCAGAACCCCGGCGGCGGCCAGCCCCGGGAACGGGCCGTAGCGCAAGGCCAGGATGATCGGCGCGAACCACGCCCAGGGAAACGCTGAGCGTGTCCACAGTGGATCCAGGGGATTGAGCCAGATTCCGAGAGCGACACCCAGCAAGGGCAGCATCAGCGATTCGCCGATGATGGCCCAAGGCATGGTAAATGGGCGCAGGAAATGCCAGAAGTTCAAGGTGAACAAACTCCCGTTCAGTCCTGACGTGCGGAAAGCCCGGAGCCGAGCAGGCTGCGCATCAGTTGCTGGGCAACGGCGGAAAGCGCCTCGCGACTCCAGCCGCTCTTGCCGCCAACGCCGCTCCACAGGGTTTCGCCACTGTTGACATCGATGATCGAAAGGACCACGCCAACCGCCGGTTCGCCATCGACACCGACCTTGTAGCGCCACTCATCGACGCTGCCTGATAACGCATAGGCCGCGCCTTCCCCTCGCGCCCAGGCCAGGGCGGCATCCTGCTGCTTGCGCTCGCCCGGCTCAAACAGAACCTCCTGCTGCAGTGCGGCCGGATAGCGGCGCAAGCGGTTGATGCCACTGGCGCGCAGCAGGCCTTCGGCGATGGCTTCGGCACGGCTGGCGGCGAGTGGCGTTTCGGTATTGTTGGCAAACGGCAGGACGACCCACAGCGCCTTGCTGCTGAGCGCCGGGGCGGCGCTGCGGTCAAGGGTCGAACAGGCCGCGAGCAGCGTCAGGGCGAGCAGCAGGGTGAAACGGAGGCGTAGTGTTGTCATTGGGTTCTCCTGGGCAGGGTCAGTAGTGTAAACGATAGGTCAGGCCGATTTCCCGCACGATGCCGCCAATGGCACCACCCTTGCCGAGTTTCCAGCCGAAACTGAGGTGATCGGCACCGAAGACGCTGCCGGCAATGCCGGCGTTGAGATCGTAGCCAGAGCCCAGGGCGCTGTGCCAAGTCTTCGCGACAGTAGCATAGGGGCGCCAGGCACGGGTGTATTCGTGCCCGAAGCGGGTGTCGGTCGACAAACGGATACCGTAATAGCGAAAGTTGTCGGGCAGAAAAAAGTCGGCAGCGGCATCGCGGACTGTGGCGGTGCCGGCGGGCAACAGGGGGCTCAGCCGTTCGTCGCTGATGTCGTTGCGCCGGCTGTAGCGATGGCCCGACCAGAAGACGCTGGCCTCAAGATCGCGTGGATCGAGGCGTAGCGCATGCGCCGCCTCGAATTGCCAGACCCGGCCATGGCCCAGCTCGGTGCTGGTTTGAGCGGCAAAGCGATCCCACTGATGCTCGATGTGGACCTGATCGCGCTGGGTCGGACGGTAGCGCAGGCCGAGTGCGGCATGGTCTTTCTTTCCGGCGACGCGCAAGGTGGTTGATTCGCTGCTTGGCTGCTGAATACCGAGCGCCAGGTTAAGCGAGACCCGTTCGTCGATGCGCTGATCGTGTTCCAGCAACAATGGTCGGTAGTTGTCAAAGCTCTTCCGGTCTTCGGCCGTCAGGCGACTTTCGCCGTCAGGGTGACGCCAGACGAGACGGGCGCTGCGATAGGTTTCATCAGGTGTCGTGCCGATCACCGCCGTGTCGCGGTTGCTGCGGGCGATACTGCCGAGTGCCATATTGAGCGAGAGACGCGGCGAGATGGCCAGATGCCAGCGGGCCGCATTTTCGCGCTCACCGACGGTACCAGCATCGCGGCGGGTCAGTTCGCCGCCAATGGAGTCGGAGTGCGCCAGTAGCGCGTCAGTGAGCTGCTGGTGCAAGAGCTCGTCCGCCGGCTGGGCCGTCAGGGTATCGAAGGCAACGCTTTGTGCCAGACGCACATCGTCAATCAGCCGGGCAGCGCTGATGCGGTCATGGCGCGGCAGGCGCTCGCCGTGGCGTTCGAGCAGTTGGCCAGCGGTTTCGCGGTCGTTTTCGGCCAGCGCCAGCGAGATTTCAGCCCACAGAGGGCGCGCAGCCGTCCTGGCATACTGCTGCCACAGCCAGCCCCGTTCGGCCGGGTATTGCGCGTTCTCCTGCAACCAGCCCAGGGCGACATCCTTGGCCGCTGGGGAAAGCTTCCCTCCGGCGTCGCGGTCAAGACGCAACAGTTCGCGCAGCGCGGCAAAGCCGGGATCGCCCTGTTGCTGCGCGATGAGCAGCCGGGCCCGGGCAACGCGGCGCAGTTCAGGCGCGTCGGGCATTCCTGGATCGATTGGCCCGCTCTTGCGTCCGGCACGCTGCCGCTCTTCTGCGAGCAGGTACTGGCGCAGGCGCCAGGCGCGATCGCTATCCTGATTCTGTTCAAGCGCGTCGGCATAGTTCATCAGCCAGAGGAAGTCGTCGCGGTGTTCGGCCAGATGTGGCGTGTAGTAGCGGCGCAGGGCGATGTCGGGCAAGGAAAGGGCGAGGTAGGCCGAACCGAGTGCATCGTGCAGCGCCGGATTGTCACGCCAGCCACCTTCATTGGCGGCCAGCATGCGGCGCAAGGCGGCGCCATCACCGCCGTCGATGAGCAGCCAGAGCAGGGCGAGCTGGATATCCGGGGCGTCAGGGGCTATCTGCAAGGCCGATTCAAGATCGCGGCGGGCAATTGCCGGCTGGCCGCTGTTCATGAAATATTGTGCCGAAAGCTGCAGGAAAGCGGTTTGGCGGTGCAAGGTACGCAACTGCTGCGCATCGAGTTCGCCAAGTAATAGCCCCATTTCCGGCCAGCGTTCGCGGGCGGCGTAGTGTCCGAGTGCCCGCACCAGATGCGCCGGCTGATGGAAGCGTCTCCAGGCCTCGATGGCGATCTGCGCCGCTGCGAGGGGATAGTCGTCCTGCAGGAGCAGGTGCAGGGTATCGTAGTCCCTCTCTTCGGCCCCGGGCAGGCCAACGAGACGCCGATAAGCGCCGATGGCGGTGCTGTCCTTCTGTCCGAAACGGGCCACTTCGGCGATCAGGCGCCAGAAGGGAAGGTCGTTCCCGGTCGCCGTTGACTGAGCCTGCTCGAGCAGTGCCAGAGCCTCATCCGGCTGGCCGTGCACAAGCATCAAGGTGGCTGCGTGCACGGCGCGTGCCGGCGTCAGCCCGGTCTCGGCAATAAATTGTTTCCAGTAGCGCAGGGCCAGCCCTTCGTCACCGGTTCGTTCGGCCAGTTCGGCCATGAGTTCGAGAACCCGGGGCTGCTGCGTACGATGGTGGGTTTGCTCAAGGACGCGCAGTCCGCCTTGCGGGTCGCCGAGGCGCTCATAGGCGGCAACGAGTTCACGCAGCAGGGTTTCGTCGTTTGGCTGGCGCGCCAGCTGGTAGTGCAGGGCCGCTCGCAGCGCTGTGTCGTCGAACAGGCCGGGCGCCAGACGCAGGATGGCCTGCCAGGCCTCGTCGCGGTTGGTCATGCGGGCAATCACCAACCAGTTGTCGAGGCCAAGCTTCGACCGGCCCGTCCATTCCGAAACCCTGGCCAAGCGTTCGCGCCAGATCATATTTTCCGGCGCCTGCCTGACGGCCGATGCGGCCACTTTCCAGGCGTCCTCAAGCTTGCGGTTGTCGATGAAGGCTTCAAAGCCGAGCGTGTAGATCTTGTCGTCAAAAGGGAGCTGTGGGCCACTGTGCCGCGTCTCGTCTTTGGCCGCCACGCGTTGCACCACAAAATCGAAACCTTGCGCCGCGAGTTGTTCGCGCCGCCAGTATTCGAGCAACGAGAGGCGCAACAGCCGGCGGGCGTATTTGTCGGCGAGATCCGGTCGGCGCGCGGCACGGGCGAAACGCACGAGAATAGTCAGCGTTTTCGTGTCGTCGATCAGTTCCGGGGCTTTCTTCAGTTCCTCCTCGGCCACGTTCAGCGCTTCGGCAATGCGGTCGCCGGATTCCAGCGCGTACAAGGCATCGAGGAAATAGCGGCGCTGCTCGACAAGACTCGTTTCCCGACTGCGGGCGATCAGGTAGAACTCGGCCGCAGCGCGGTATTCGCTATGCGCCAGTGCGCTGCGTGCGCCCTCGACATACCAGTAAATGCTTCGCCCCTGGCTTTCTGCGGCAAGCCGGTCGAACAGGCGCAGGCCGAGCGGAATGTTGTCAAAGGCCAGGGCTTTGCGCGCGATATCGCTCAACAGCTCTTCCGACCAGCGGTGGTCGGCAATCTCGGCCAGCTGGAGACGCAAGGATTGCCGGAGCTTCAGGCGCTGCGGGGCATCGACCGGCAGATGTTCATAACGCTGTTCCTCGCTTTGCCAGGACAGCCAGACGGCCTCGTGGTGCAATGTTTCATCGTTAGAGGCCATGGCCGGGGCGATGGTCTGCAGTACCTGGGTGTATTGTCTGGCCCGCATCTGAAGGCGGGCCAGCATCAGGCGCAGGCGTGGATTTTCCGGGTCCGTGCGCAGCAGATTGACGAGGTAGGCATTGGTGACTTCACCGGACGGCGCTTCATAAACCCGTTTGACCAGCGCTTTGTGCGGATAGATGGCGATGAGGGCGAACAGGATCATCGACCCCAACAGCGCAATCGACCAGGGTGGCGCCAGACGTGGCCGCTCAACGCCCGCGGCAGCGAGTTTCGATCGTTGCAGCAGCATCGGTCAGGCGGAAGCTGTGGGTATCGCCGCTGGTGCGGCGCGGGGTGACTGGGTTGCCGTTGGCGCTGACTTTGCAGCGCAGACTGTCGG
>CAIVZW010000039.1 GCA_903910495.1 uncultured beta proteobacterium | reverse complement strand
GCCCGATGTGCAGCAGCGCCTACTGGCTGCCGGCGCTGAAACAGCGGGAGGCACGCCGGAACAGTTTGCCGCGCTGCTCAAGCGTGAAACCGCTGCCTGGGCCGGCGTCATCGCCCGCTCGGGGATCAAGCTTGACTGAACGCCAGAGCGTTTGCCTGGCGTGTGAAAACGAGGGCAGAAAAAAAGGTTCCTGAACGGAGCCTTTTTATCTGATCCCAGAATAGTCATTAGCCCAAAACCCGTTCGCCCTGAGCCTGTCGAAGGGCCGTTCATGGTTCGACGCCCCGCAGGAAGTCCCCTTGAGGGACAAGCTCACCACGAACGGATTTCCACCCCCAATTTTGCCTAATGGACAATCTGGGCTGATGTCTTGCCGGTCCTAAAAGGGCTGGACATGCAAATCGAAGGATTTTCCGGACACCGATACCCGGTATGACTTGCCGTTCTGGCCCGGGGCGGCCACGGGCGCTGCCGGTGCGGCAGCTGCAACCGCGACTGCAGCAGGCACAGGCGTTGCGACAGGCTTGTTCGGATCTTTCTTCGGCACGGAAATCTTGAAGTTGCCCTTGAGGAAGTCGAGGCCCTTGTTGCCGCCCTTGGTTGCCAAAGCGCCAATGATGAAGAGATTCTCGTCGCTGACCGGCAAGCCGTTTTCTTCAAGAACCTTCCTGGCTTTGGGGATGCCCGGCTCAAGATCCTTGATCGGGTCGCCGGTAAATACGGGCTTCTTCATCTGCTCCGAGGCAATTTTCACGATTTCAGGATCGGGAGGAACGGGAGTCTTTCCGTAATAGCCAAGAACCATGTTGCCGTAACCGTCGGTCATTTTCTTCCATGGGCCGAGCATCACGTTGGCATAGGCTTGCTGGAAGTAGAATTGCGACACCGGGGTGACCGAAGTACCGTAGCCGCCCCGTGCCACACATTCAGACATGGCCTTGATCACCTCCGGGTAACGGTGGAAGGTCTTGTTTTCGCGCATCATCAGGGTGTTGGCCGTCAGTGCGCCGCCGGGCATGGGGCTGAAGATCACGTCGGTATCGATGCCGAGTGCTTCGGGCGGGAATTCGTAGTCCTTGAGACATTCCTTGGCAATGACGTTGGCTTCCATGATTTTATCGACGTCGATGTCGAGATCGTAGTCCGTTCCCTTGAGGGCGTGCCAGAGGGAGAACAGATCAGGCTGGGCCGTGCCGCCGGAGAGCGGTGCCCGTCCGACACAGACGCCATCGCAACCGGCTTCGATCGCCGCGATGTACTGGGCAATGCCCGTGCCACAGGTTTCGTGCGTATGCATGCGCAGTTCAATCTTGTCGCCGAGCAACTTGCGCGCCGCCTTGAATGTTTCATGAACCTTGCGCGGATTGGAGGTTCCCGAAGCATCCTTGAAGCAGACGCTGGAATAGGGAACGCCGGAGTCCAGAATCTGACGCAGGGTGTTGACGTAGAACTCGGCATCGTGTGCGCCGGAACAGCCGCGCGGCAGTTCCATCATGGTCACTACCACCTCGTGCTCGAGGCCTGCATCGACAATGCACTGGCCGGAATAAATCAGATTGTTGAAGTCGTTGAGCGCATCAAAATTGCGAATGCGCGTCATGCCGTGCTTTTTGAACATTTTCGCGTGCAGATCGATCATGTCCGCCGGTTGCTGCTCAAGGGCGACCACATTGATGCCTCGGGCCAGTGTCTGCAGGCGGATGTCCGGCCCAACCGCCTTGCGGAATTCATCCATCATGTCGAATGCGGATTCGCCGCAATAGATGAAGGGCGACTGGAAACGTGCGCCGCCACCGGCTTCAAAGTGCGTGATGCCGGCAGCGACCGCCGCTTCAACGGCGGGGATGAAGTCACGGGTGAATGCACGGGCGCCAAAAATGGACTGAAATCCGTCGCGGAAACTGGTGTCCTGGAAGAGAATTTTCTTGATCATGGCATTTCTGATTAGAGAGAAAATAAAAACAAATCATACAACACCCGTGTTCGGTATGACGAGCGTTTGAATCGCCGCATATAGAAATTATCAGCAAGAGCCGGGTGACCAGGCATGTCGATGCTGACGCCGGATCTGGATGCTTGCCTGCTTGGTGAGAGGCGTCTCCGGATGAGCCGATATGTCATACCAGGGCACTGCTTATTTGGATTGATGATGATATTTCACAACATGCGGAAAAAATATCATGAAAGCCCAAGTGCTGGCAGCATGATTTGATCATGCTTTAATTGACGATATTTTCATGATTCGCGTATATTACCGCGTTGTCCTCAGGGCTTTGTCAGTATGCAAATGGGTTGGCGTCAGGCCTGTACAAAGATCCTTGCAGAACCATTTCCAATTCAGATTTTTAACCCGGACGATCGAGCAGCCGGGTATCCCAGTTTCAAATCATGAGCCAGGGAGTAGTTATGGCATTACGCAAAGAGTTGTTAGATGAGTTGTTGGCGCGCCGCAAGGAGGCCAGGGAGGGCGGCGGTCTCGCAAAGCTGGAGAAACGCCGTCAGAAGGGGCTGCTGAATGCCCGCGAGCGGCTTGATGAATTGTATGACGAAGGCTCGTTCCAGGAGTCAGGCATGCATGTCGATCACGACACGACCGGCATGGAAGGCAAGAATCTGCCCGGCGATGGCGTCGTTACCGGCATTGGCAATGTCGACGGCCGGCCCATCGCAGCGTTCTCGCAGGACTTCACGGTATCGGGCGGCTCCCTTGGCCGCATGCATTCGCAGAAAATCTGCGACATGATGGAATCAGCGGCCAACCTCGGGATTCCCGTGGTGGCCATCAACGACTCCGGCGGCGCGCGCATCCAGGAAGGCGTGCATTCGCTTTCCGGTTACGGCAAGGTTTTCTTTCGCAATGTCCAGTTGTCGGGGCTGGTGCCCCAGATCGCCATCATTGCCGGCCCCTGTGCCGGTGGGGCAGCGTACAGTCCGGCCCTGATGGATTTCCTGATCATGACGCGCAAAGGGGCGCAGATGTTCATCTGCGGACCGGACGTGATCAAGGCGGCAACGGGCCAGGAAGCGCCGATCGAGCTTTTCGGTACGGCGGATGCGCATGCCTCGGTCAGCGGCAATATTCACTTCGTTGCCGATGACGACAGGCAGGCTCTTGATATCGCCCGCATTTTATTGTCCTACCTGCCGCTCAACAACATGCAGGATCCTCCTCACCGTATTCCCGACGAGATCAGTCTCATATCCGATGAAGGCATGAACGAGGTCGTTCCCGCTGAAATCAAGACGCCGCTCGATGTGTCCAAGGTGATTGCACGCATGGTCGATGGCGGGGAATTCCTCGAGGTGCAGCGCGATTTTGCCAAGAACATCGTCGTCGGATTTGCGCGCATCGAGGGCATGGTCATCGGCATCGTTGCCAACCAGCCGATGGTCAAGGCCGGAACGCTCGATGTCGATTCGTCTGACAAGGGCGCACGCTTCATCCGGTTTTGCAACGCCTTCAACGTCCCTATCGTCAGCCTCGTCGATATTCCGGGCTTCATGCCGGGATTGGCACAGGAGCGCGGAGGCATTATCCGTCATGGCGCCAAGATGCTGTTCTCCTATGCTGCGGCAACCGTTCCGAAGATCACCGTCATCCTGCGCAAGGCCTACGGCGGCGCCTATCTGGCGATGTGTTCCAAGGACATGGGGGCTGATGTTGTTTACGCCTGGCCGACGGCAGAAATCGCGGTCATGGGCGCTGAAGGCGCCGTTCAGGTGGTCTACAAGAGGGAGCTCGAAGCCGCGGCTGACCCCAAAGCGAGAACAGCCAAGCTGATTGAACAGTACCGCAGGGACTTCGCATCGCCCTACCAGGCGGCAGAGCATGGCATGATCACTGATGTGATCGCACCGTCCGAAACCCGTACCAAAGTGGCCTTGGCACTGCGTGTGATGCTGACCAAACGACTGACCCGTCCGCCCAAAAAACATGGATTGATTCCTCTATGAGCATAGATAACATAACACCCGCAATGCCCTCAGCACCTGTTGCCGAAACCGTTCCGACCAGCATTCACCCTGGCCTGAGCGACGAGGAACTGCTGGCCATCCTGGCCGTGATGGCCATGGAAGAAATCGGACAAGCCGTTACCGTGGTCAAGTTCCGCCACATGGGCAGCATGGACTGGACATGGTCCGTACAGGGGCGTGTAAGTCTTCATTCTTCACATAAACTCTGAGCCCGGCTTCGGGTCCGGATAAAGGATATTTGCAATGAAAATGCTAAAAATTACGCTACAAGGCAAGGTCTATGAGGTCGGTGTCGAAGTGATCGGTGGTGCTGCCGCAGCCTACACTCCTTCTTCTTCACCTTCTCCTGCTCCGTCTCCGGTTCGGGCTCCCGCTCCGGTGCAGCCCATGGCTGTGCCCGCAGCAGCACCGGTGGTCGCCGCGCCCATGGCGGCAGCACCCGCCCCGGCGCCCGCTGCCGGCGGTCATTCGGTGAAGAGCCCCATGCCGGGCCTGGTGTTCAAGATCGGTGTGGCTGTCGGCCAGCAGGTCGCCCAGGACCAGGAGCTTCTGGTTCTGGAAGCCATGAAGATGGAATCGCCGATTTTTGCGCCCGGCGCAGGTACGGTCGCCGCTATTCTGGTCAAGGAAGGCGAAGCGGTGTCCGAAGGCCAGGTCCTTCTCCAGCTCAATTGAGTTTCGTATATCCGGCTTCGATCGGTTCGGCAGGCGTGTCAGCGGTAGCGATGGCAACGCCTGTTCCACAATCGGTGGGTGCCGGGTACACTAGATCATATTAACTTCTGCTGCACGCCAGGAATCAGAACTTGGGCATGGTGATTGCTGCGGTAGAATGCGCAGCTTGTTTTATCTTGCGCCCGGAGAGTTGATTGATGGGGTGGATCCTGACTGGACTCTGAAGCCACCTTCCCATTCTGCCTTGTTCGCTGTCTGGAATGGGATCGGGGTTTAAAACAGCACGATAAGTCCAGCATTTTCAATTTCAATTCGAGGAAGTAACGTGCAATTCAAGATGTCCCCCAACTCGCTGTTCGCGATACTGATGCGCTCGTCGTGCTGGATCAGTTTCGCCATCGCGGTCGTGCTGGCACTGGCAGCACGTTTCATCCTGCCGGGAGTCTATGGTACCTTTGCCGCTTCGATCGCGATTCCTTTCGTGATCATTGGCGTGATCGTCGCCTGGAAACAGCGGGAGGTGCCCAGCGACGCACGGATTGCCAGCACGGTCGAGGCGGTTTCGGCGATGTCCTGGCGCGATTTTTCCGCCTTGATCGAACAGGCTTTCCAGCGCGACGGCTATGTGGTCACGCGCATGAACGGCGCGGCAGACTTCATTATCATCAAGGCGGGACGGACTTCGCTGGTCAGTTGCAAGCGCTGGAAGGCGGCGAACCACGGCCTGGAACCGCTGCGCGAACTGGAAACCGAGCGCCTGGCGCAGGAGGCCCGTGGCTCGATCTATATCTGCACCGGCAACGTCAGCGACAACGCTCGACGTTTTGCCGCCGAGCATAAAATCCTCTTGATGCAGGGGCTGGAGTTGGCCCGCTTGCTGTGTCTTCCCAGAAAGGCGACAAAGAGCAAGGCCTGAATGCTGGTTTCGGGCAGGCTCTGCTCAAGGTATTACGGCGCCGCCTGTTGCTACGCAAAAAGATCACCAACGATCGCGAGGCCCGACAGAAAGAGGT
>CAIVZW010000038.1 GCA_903910495.1 uncultured beta proteobacterium | reverse complement strand
GCTCACCCGCCAGCCCTCTCCCGCGGGAGAGGGTGCGCGGCAGCGCGGTGAGGGCAATTGACACGAAGCGGTTAACGGCCCTCCGCCTGCTGCCGGCGCTGGGTGTTTCATTGTTGTTGCACGTCCTGGTGCTGTCACGATTCGGCCTGTTCCCTTACGCCGACAGGTCTGCACCGGCGCGTTCCCTGCAGGTCAGCCTGGTGGCTCCGGCGGCAAGTCCTGCCGCGCCGGCCGAGCCTAAAGCGATCAGCATTCCGGAACTGCCCTTGCCTGCGCCAGCGCCCAGGACGCCAAAAATAAATGAAAAGCCGCGCGAAACGCCGGCGCCCCCGGTTAAACCGGCTGCAGCGGTGCCTGCCGCTCCGCTTCCCGAGATACCGCCGGTCGCCGCCGGCAAAGAGGCGGCAACGGCCGAACCGGCTGCGGGGATTCCGTTGCCCGGGCTGACCGGCGCGGTGAAACGCGTCGAAATCGAGTTCGAGATTTATTCCGGCCTCGACAGGACCCTGATCGGAACGAGCCGGCAACTTTACGTCGCGGAGAGCGGCGACTATTACGGCTTGAGCACCCGATCCCAGATCAATGGGGATGAGTCTGCTCCGGGCGAACCGTGGCAACTGGACGTTTCTGGACGCATCAACCGGCAGGGCCTGAGTCCTTCACGCTTCGAGGTGCAGGGCGCAATGTCCGAGCGACTGATGGCGCTGAAGGAAATTGCAGATCCCTCTGCACTGCCCGCGAAAGCTCGCAACATCCGTATGCGCGATGGCATTCTGGATCGCCAGAGCCTGCTCTATCAGTTCATGCTGCAGCCGCCGGCCCTGACCGGCGGCCAGTTGTGGCTCACTGACGGTTCGAGCTACGGTCTTTATACCTACCGGGTTGCCGGCTTCGATTCGCTTCCCCTGACCGCCCTCGGGGGGGTGCGCGCCATCAAGTTGATGTTGTCTTCAAGCGACAGCGCCGACACCATTGAACTATGGTTGGTGCCCGATATGCACTACCTGCCCGTGAAGGTACGCCATACCGACCGGCAGGGCCGGGTGACCGAACAGCTGGCGATCTCTCTCGACTTCAAGAAATAAGGGCGGGCGTGTCAGCCCTGTAGTTCCTTCGGCAGGGCAAAGGTAATGTTCTCTTCGACGCCCTCAAGCTGGCTGATCGTCTGCTTTCCATCGGCTGTCAGTCGCGCGACCACGTTCTTGACCAGCACCTCGGGCGCCGAAGCGCCGGCGGTAACGCCGATACGGCTGACGCCATGCAGCCAGGCCGGGTCGATCTGATCGGCCTGGTCGACGAGGTAGGCTCTGGCGCCAAGGAGCTCGGCAACTTCGCGCAGCCGGTTGGAGTTGGAACTGGACTGGCTGCCGACGACGAACACGATATCGGTCTGTGTGGCCAGGGCCTTGACGGCATCCTGCCGGTTCTGCGTGGCGTAACAGATGTCGTCGCGCTTGGGGCCGACAATTTCCGGGAAGCGTTCTTTCAGGGCAGAAACAACCTTTTCGGCATCGTCAACCGACAGGGTGGTCTGCGTCACATAAGCCAGCCGCTGCGCATCCCTGACCCTGAGCGCATCAACATCCGCCGCCGTTTCGACGAGATGCATCCCTTCCGGACTCTGCCCCATCGTGCCTTCGACCTCGGGGTGACCCTTGTGCCCGATCATGATGATCTCGCGGCCTTCCTTGCGCATGCGCCCCACTTCAAGATGCACCTTGGTCACCAGCGGACAGGTGGCGTCGAATACTTTCAGGCCGCGCTTTTCCGCTTCTTCACGCACGCTTTTCGGAACCCCGTGGGCGCTGAAAATGACCGTGTTGCCGGGCGGGACTTCACCCAGGTCCTCGATGAAAATGGCTCCTTTTTTGCGCAGGTCATCGCAGACAAAGCGGTTATGCACGACTTCGTGCCGGACATAGACCGGCGCGCCGAATTTCTCGATGGCCCGCTCGACGATGGCGATGGCGCGTTCGACCCCGGCACAGAAGCCGCGGGGATTGGCGAGAATGATTTGCATGTTTAGTAGTCAGTCATGTTGAAGCCAAATTATCCAACAAGATGCGAACCCCTTGTGGGTTGGCCTTCAGGCCGACGTGTCTCCGATTCCTGTCGGGCTGAAGCCTGACCGAAGGAAATGCAGAGCCGACCCACAACGCCGGGGTGAGGGCCACACTTCCTTGCAAAGTCATGATTGGCCGGGTTCGACCGTATTGTCGGCAACAGGTTTCGTGGCGAACTGGTCCCAGACCAGCAGGATGGCGCCAATCGTGATCGCCGAGTCGGCGACGTTGAATGCCGGCCAGTAATAGCCGGCCGCATGCCACTGGATGAAATCCACCACCGCGCCGAAGCGCAGGCGGTCGATGACGTTGCCGAGCGCGCCGCCGAGAATCAGGCTGAGGGCCAGCGCGAGCCGGAATTCGCTGGTGTGGCGACGGAGCAGGGTGAGGATCCAGACCGATACGGCGAGCGCCAGTACGGTGAAAAACCAGCGCTGCCAGCCACCGGCATCGGAGAGGAAGCTGAAGGCCGCCCCGCTGTTGAAGGTCAGCACCCAGTTGAAGAACGGGGCGACATAGCGCGATTCCCCGGGGTGCAGCGTACCCAGAACGATCCATTTGCTGACCTGATCGAGCAGGATGACTACGCCGGCTAGCCACAGCCAGGAACTGAGCTTACGCGCAGGCACGTGATTCACCCTCGCCATGCAGGTTGCTTACGCAGCGGCCACAGATTTCCGGATGTTCGGCATCGGCGCCGACATCCTCGCGCACGTGCCAGCAGCGTTCGCATTTGGCGTAGGTCAGCGCGGCACAGTCGAGTTTTTCTTCGGCGCTGCGCACGAGCGTGGTTTTCGAGCAGATGAAAACGAAGCGCAGGTCATCGCCGAGCGAGGCGAGGAGATCGTATTTTTCGCCATCGGCGTGAATGGTGACTTCGGCTTGCAGCGATGAGCCGATGCTGCCGGCGACGCGCAGTTCTTCAAGGGCGCGTGTCACTTCGGCACGATAGACGCGCAGTTTGCTCCACTTGTCGAGCAGTCTGGCTTCCTCGGCTGGGGCGGGCAGCGGCTGCCAAGTCTGCAGCATGATCGAGCCGGCCTTGCCGGCGCTGTTTCCAGCCATGGTTTGCCAGACTTCTTCGGCGGTAAAGGAAAGAATGGGCGCCATCAGTTTGACGAAAGTCTGGGTGATGTGCCACAACGCGCTTTGCGCCGAACGGCGCGCCGTGGACTCGGCGGCAGCGGTGTACAGGCGATCCTTGAGGATGTCGAGGTAGAAACCGCCGAGGTCTTCTGAACAGAAAGTCTGCAGCGCCTGCACCACGCGGTGGAATTCATACTTGCCGTAGTCGGCCTCGCACTGCGCCTGCATCTGGCGCGTCATGGCCAGTGCATAACGGTCGATTTCAAGCCATTGCCCGGGCGGCAGCAGGTTTGTTGCGGCAGCGAAATCGGCGGTGTTGGCGAGCAGGAAGCGCAGGGTATTGCGCATGCGGCGGTAGGACTCGACCACGCGCTTGAGGATTTCGTCCGAGATCGACAGTTCGCCCGAATAGTCGGTGGCCGCAGCCCACAGGCGCAGGATGTCAGCGCCGAGAGTGTCGGAGATCTTCTGCGGGGCGATGACATTGCCTTTTGACTTGGACATCTTCAAACCCTTGCCGTCGACGACGAAGCCGTGCGTCAGCAGCGCCTTGTAGGGCGCGCGGCCGTCGATGGCGCAGCCGGTGAGCAGCGAACTCTGGAACCAGCCGCGATGCTGGTCCGAGCCTTCGAGATAAAGATCGGCCGGGTACACGCTTTGGGCGGCATGCGAGCCGCGCAGGACGCTTGAATGGGTGACCCCGGAGTCGAACCAGACGTCAAGCGTATCGCTCATCTTGCGGTACTGGGCCGTTTCATCGCCGAGCAGTTCCTTTGGATCGAGCGAGAACCAGGCTTCGATGCCGGCCTGCTCGACACGCCGTGCGACGGCCTCGATCAGTTCCGGCGTGCGCGGATGCAAAGCGCCGGTTTCCCTGTGCAGGACGAAGGGGATCGGCACGCCCCAGTTGCGCTGGCGCGAAACGCACCAGTCCGGTCGTGTCTTCATCATCGCCTCAAGCCGGGCGCGACCCCAGGCCGGAAAGAACTGTGTCTCGTCGACGGCGCGCTCGGCGATCCAGCGCAGCGTCGCGGCGTCTTCCTTGTCCTTGTGATCCATGCCGACGAACCACTGCGTGGTGGCGCGGAAGATGATCGGTGTCTTGTGCCGCCAGCAGTGCGGATAGCTGTGCGTGATGCGCTCGTGCTTGAGCAGGCGTCCCCTGGCTTCGAGTTCCTGCAGAACCAGCGGGTTGGCTTCCCAGACCGTCTTGCCGGCTAGCGGCGAGACCGAGAGGGCCGGCGTGTTGGCCAGGAACCTGCCGTCGTCGCCGACCGGATTGATGACCGGCAGACCATAGACCTTGCCGATCTGGTAGTCGTCCGCGCCGTGCGCCGGGGCGGTATGCACCAGGCCGGTACCGGCTTCGAGGGTGACGTGCGTGCCGCAGATGATGGACACGTCGCGCTCCTGGAAGGGATGCCTGAGCAGCACGTGTTCAAGTGCCTTGCCCTTGGCGCTGCCGATCACCGTACCTTCGAGGCCGTAACGCTTGAGGCAGGCGTCGGCCAGTTCGCGCACCAGGATCAGCGAGCCCCTGGGCGTGTCGATCAGCTCGTAGTCGAATTCCGGGTGGGCGCTTACCGCCTCGTTGGCCGGCAGGGTCCACGGGGTGGTTGTCCAGATCACGGCGAAAGCCGGCGCGCGCAGGTGCGTCAGGCCGAAAGCCCGGGCCACCTTTTCGGCATGGTTGGGATGCACCTCGAAAGCGACGTCGATGGCCGGCGAGTTCTTGTCCTCGTGCTCGACCTCGGCTTCGGCCAGCGCCGAGCCGCAATCCAGGCACCAGTTGACCGGTTTCAGTCCCTGATAGAGGTAACCTTTATCAAGAATTTTTCCGAGCGAACGGATCTCGTCGGCCTCGGTCTTGAAGGCCATCGTCAGGTAG
>CAIVZW010000037.1 GCA_903910495.1 uncultured beta proteobacterium | reverse complement strand
GCGAAAATGCCCTCGCTTTCAACTTCACAAAGCTTTCTGACGTCGTCGAGGCTGGAAAAGCCACCGCTGGCAATCACCGGAATCATCAGGGATTGTGCGAGTTTGACCGTGGCCTCGATGTTGATGCCGGTCAGCATGCCGTCGCGGCCGATATCGGTGTAGATAATGCCCTCGACACCATAATCCTCGCATTTCTTCGCCAGATCGATGACATCATGTCCGGTCAGTTTCGACCAGCCATCAACGGCCACCTTGCCATCCCTGGCATCCAGACCAACGATGATCTGCCCCGGAAAGGCGCTGCAGGCATCGTGTAAAAAGCCGGGATTCTTGACCGCCGCAGTACCGATGATGACGTAGCTGACCCCATTGTCGAGAATGCGTTCTATCGTATCGAGATCGCGAATGCCGCCGCCGAGCTGGATCGGGATCTCGTCGCCAAGCGCATCGACGATCTCCTTGATCGCCCGTTCATTCTTCTGCTTGCCGGCAAATGCACCGTTGAGATCGACCACATGCAGGCGGCGAGCGCCCTGCTCCAGCCAGTGGGCCGCCTGTTCGCCCGGTGAATTGGAAAAGACGGTAGCTTCGTCCATGAGGCCCTGTTTGAGACGGACGCACTGTCCATCTTTCAGGTCAATCGCGGGAATGATCAGCATTTTGAAAAGCGAAAAGTAGTGGAAGGAAAAAGGTTGGAGAAAAGCAATGCCGGTTCAGGGCTTCCATTCGATGAAATTGGACAACAGGGCAAGCCCGGCCTGAGCACTCTTTTCCGGATGACATTGGATAGCGAAGATATTATCCCGTGCCACCGCGCTGGTAAAGGGGATACCGTAATTTGTCGAGCCGGCGATGATCTCCCGATCGACAGGATCAACGTAATAACTATGCACGAAATAAAACCGGGCTCCTTCTTCAATGCCGTTCCAGAGGGCGTGAGACCGGGTGTGGGCCACTTCGTTCCAGCCCATGTGCGGCACCTTCAGCTTGTCGCCCTGGGGAGCGATCATCTGTGCCGCCGGAAAGCGGCGAACGTGGCCGGCAAACACGCCCAGACCCGGCACATCACCTTCTTCGCTATGCTCGAAGAGCATTTGCAACCCAATGCAGATGCCAAGAAAAGGTTTGTTTTTTGCCGCCTCGATTACCGCCGTGCGCAGTCCGCGCGCATCAAGTTCACGCATGCAGTCGGGCATTGCGCCCTGACCGGGGAAAACCACACGCCCGGCGGCAGCGACCAGCGCCGGATCGGCGGTCACGACCACCTCACGGCCTGCGGCCACATGCACCAGCGCCTGCCAGACCGAGCGCAGATTGCCCATGCCGTAGTCGACAACGGCAATCGTTCCCGGCGCTGACCCCATCAGAGCGAGCCCTTGGTCGAAGGGATGCTGCCCGCCGCACGGGCATCGGTTTCAAGCGCCATGCGCAGTGCACGCCCGAAAGCCTTGAAGATGGTCTCGGCCTGGTGGTGCGCATTTTCACCGCGCAGGTTATCGATATGCACGGTCATCAGGGCGTGATTGACCAGTCCCTGAAAAAACTCGCGGCTCAGGTCCACATCGAAAGCGCCGATCATCGCGCGCTTGAATTCGACGTTGAACTCCAGCCCGGGGCGTCCCGAAAGATCGATCACTACCCGTGACAAGGCTTCGTCAAGCGGCACATAGGCGTGTCCGTAACGACGCAGTCCCTGTTTGTCACCAAGGGCTTTGCTCAGCGCCTGCCCGAGCGTAATGCCGATATCCTCGACGCTGTGGTGCGCATCGATATGCAGATCGCCTTTGGCCTCGACCTCAAGATCGATCAGTCCGTGACGGGCCACCTGATCGAGCATGTGATCGAGAAAAGGAACGCCGGTGGCAAATTTGCCCTGACCACTGCCGTCAAGATTCAGGCGAACCGTAATCCGGGTCTCTAGCGTATTTCGAGTAACTTCGGCTTGCCGCATGATGGCCCCATCGAAAAGTGGCAATTAACTGCTGCATTCATGAATCGAGAACCTACCGCAAAGGCGCGAAGGGGAAAAGTCTACGCAGAGAAACCCCTGCTTTCGGGATTTCTTGCTGGCGAATTTCTTTGCGCCTCCTTGGCGTTATTTGCGTCTTTGCGGTGGATGTTCGCTGTTAACTGCAATCACCCAGCAAGACTGCATGATACCATTTCAGGCTTCCGCTGCATTCGACCTTGCGAGCCGTACATGAGCCAATTCTGGAGCCCCCTCGTTCACCGCCTGACCCCCTATGTTCCGGGGGAGCAGCCCAAGCTGTCCAATCTCGTCAAGCTGAACACCAACGAAAACCCTTACCCGCCATCACCCCGCGCTGTCGCCGCAATGCAGGCGGAACTGGGCGCTGACGGGGCAAACCTGCGCCTCTATCCCGACCCTAACGCTGAGCGCTTCAAAGAGGCGGTCGCCGACCACTTTGCCGAGTTTGCGATCACGCCGGCACAAGTTTTCGTCGGCAATGGTTCCGACGAAGTACTGGCGCACGCTTTCATGGCCCTGCTCAAGCACGACGCGCCGATCCTGCTGCCGGACATCAGCTACAGCTTCTACCCGGTGTACTGCGGCCTGTATGGTGTGGACAGCATCGCCATCCCGCTCGGCGAACACTTTGAAATCCGCGTCGACGATTACCTGAGGGAAAACGGCGGCATCATCGTTGCCAACCCCAATGCGCCGACCGGTCACCTGCTGCCGCTGGCCGAAATCGAACGACTGGTCGCCGCCCACCCGCAATCGGTGGTAGTCATCGACGAAGCCTACATCGACTTCGGCGGGCAAATCATTCCCACCGCCATCGCCCTGATCAATCGCCACCCCAACCTGCTCGTCGTACGAACGCTCTCCAAGTCGCACTCGCTGGCCGGGCTGCGCGTGGGTTATGCCATCGGCAATTCCGTTCTGATCGAGGCACTGGAGCGCATCAAGAACAGTTTCAATTCCTATCCGCTCGACCGCCTGGCCATTGCCGGCGCGACGGCGGCGATGCAGGACAAGGCGTATCTGGAAACAACACGGCTGGCGGTGATGAGCAGTCGCGCGACGCTGATCGCCGCTCTGGAGAAGCTCGGTTTCGACGTTCTGCCATCGGCCGCCAACTTCATCTTTGCGCGGCATGCGCAGCACGACGCGGCGCAACTGGCGTCGGATCTTCGTACGCACAAGGTCATCGTTCGCCACTTCAAACTGCCGCGCATCGACCAGCACCTGCGCATCACCATCGGTAGCGATGCGCAGTGTCAGGCTCTGGTCGACGCGCTGAAGGAAATTCTCGGCTAGTCAAGCGATATTGCCTTTGCGGCTGTGGCAGAAAAAGCCAAGCATCAGCCGAGCGCGGTATCCAATACCATCATCAGGGCAAATCCAGCCATCAGCCCGAGCGTCGCCGGGGTCTGATGACCATTGCGATGGGTTTCCGGAATGACTTCATGCGAGACGACAAAGATCATCGCTCCCGCCGCCAGCCCGAGCCCCATCGGATACGCCAGTGCCAGACCGCTCGACAGGCCAACGCCAAGCAAGGCGCCCACGGGTTCCAGCAGGCCGGTGGCCATGGCCACCAGCACGGCAAAGCGTGGAGCGAAACCGGCCGAGCGCAGGGCCAGCGCCACAGCCAGCCCCTCCGGAATATCCTGCAGCGCGATCGCCGTGGTCAGCGGCAGCCCGACCGCCATGTCCGCCTGCGAAAAACTGACGCCAATGGCCATCCCCTCGGGCAGGTTGTGTACGGCGATAGCGAAGACGAACAGCCAGATGCGGCTGCAACGTTCGTAGCCGGGCCCGCAGGGACCGGTCTTGTCGTGCTCGTGCGGGATGAAGGCGTCGAGCCCGAGCATCAGCAACACACCCAGCGCCATGCCGATCACCACCACGCCGGCGCCGAGCGGCTTGCTGCCAAGAATACCGGCTCCGGCTTCCAGCCCGGGCAGAAGAAGGGAAAAGGCGCTGGCGGCAAGCATCATCCCCGCCGCCATGCCAAGCAGGCTGTCTTCGATACGCTGCGGCAATCCGCGCAGCACCAGCGCCGGCAGGGCGCCAAGGGCGGTTGTCGCAAAACCGGCGGAGCCGCCAATCAAGGCCAGACGCAAACCGGGGGTCGCTGTGCCATCGGCGATTTGCAGGAGGCTTTGCAGCAACAGGGCCAGCACGCCGACCAGCGCGATTCCCAGACCAGCCGCCGCCGACTTGTGCGACCGCGCGTGTTCAAACAGCAGCACGCCCCAGCCGGATTTGGGTGCAGCAGCCAGCGTCCGATCAATCTCCATTACCGGTTTCCTCCCTTACCCGCTTCTCGTCCAACGCCTCGATAATAGCACCGCAAGAAGGCCGATGAACAAGCAAGCCAAGTATTGCACCCTCCGGGAAGCGCATGAACATTTGCTCTCAGAGGATGCATGGGGCACATCGCCATTTGACGGACGTTTCAGCCCTGCCTGAGGAATCAGCTTGCGCTTATTCCTCAAGCAGGCTGCGCAACATCCAGGCGGTCATTTCATGCACCTCCAGACGCGGTATCAACAGATCGGCAGTCGGTTGATCATTACTTCAAGTCGAAACGATCGAGGTTCATCACCTTGTTCCAGGCCGCCACGAAGTCGCGCACGAAGGCTTCTTTCATGTCGTCCTGGGCGTAGACCTCGGCCAGTGCTCGCAACTGCGAGTTCGACCCGAAGACGAGATCGACGCGCGTGGCAGTCCACTTCTGTTTACCCGTCGTGCGATCACGGCCTTCAAACACATCCTGGGTCTCCGAGGCAGGTTTCCATTCCGTACCCATGTCGACCAGGTTCACGAAGAAGTCGTTGCTGAGGGTACCCGACCGCTTAGTGAACACGCCATGGGCCGACTGCCCGACATTGGCATTGAGCACACGCAGGCCACCAATCAGGGCCGTCATCTCGGGCGCGGTCAGCGTCAGCAGTTGCGCCTTGTCGAGCAGCCGTTCCTCGGCCGGCACGCGCGACGGTCCCTTGAGGTAGTTGCGGAACCCGTCGGCGAAGGGTTCAAGCACAGCAAAGGACTCAGCGTCAGTCTGCGCCTGCGACGCATCGCTGCGGCCGGGGCTGAAGGGCACTTCGACCACCTTCCCGGCGGCTTTGGCGGCCTGCTCGACGGCAGCGCAGCCGCCGAGAACGATCAGGTCGGCGAGCGAGACTTTCTTGCCGCCGCTCTGCCCGGCATTGAAGGCTTTCTGAACGCTTTCCAGAGCGGCCAGCACCTTGGCCAGTTGCGCCGGCTGATTGGCCTCCCAATCCTTTTGCGGCGCCAGCCGGATGCGGGCGCCGTTCGCACCGCCACGCTTGTCCGAACCACGGAAGGTGGATGCCGAAGCCCAGGCGGTCGATACCAGATCAGAGACTGACAAGCCTGTGGCAAGGATACTGGTCTTGAGGGCCTTGATGTCCTGGACGTCGATCAGGGCATGGTCAACAGCGGGAACAGGGTCCTGCCAGATCAGCGCTTCTTCAGGAACTTCCGTTCCGAGATAGCGCGAGCGCGGCCCCATGTCGCGGTGGGTCAGCTTGAACCAGGCCCGCGCGAAGGCATCGGCGAAAGCTTGCGGATCCTTGTGGAAGCGACGCGAAATCGGCTCATAGATCGGGTCGAAGCGCAGCGACAGATCCGCTGTCGTCATCATCGGGCGGTGCTTTTTCGACGAATCATGGGCGTCGGGGATCATGTCCTTCTCGGCCACGTCCTTGGCCAGCCACTGCTTGGCACCGGCCGGGCTGTTGACCAGTTCCCACTCATAGCCGAAGAGCATGTCGAAGTAACCGTTGTCCCACTGGGTTGGGTTCGGTTTCCATGCGCCTTCTATGCCGCTGGTCGTGGTGTGCACCCCCTTGCCGGTGCCCAAGCTGTTCTTCCAGCCAAGGCCCATTTCTGCAAGGGGTGCGGCCTCCGGTTCAGCACCGACCAGCTTGGGGTCGCCCGCGCCGTGAGCCTTGCCGAAGGTGTGGCCGCCGGCGACCAGGGCCACGGTTTCTTCGTCGTTCATGGCCATGCGAGCGAAGGTTTCGCGCACATCGCGACCCGAGGCGACCGGGTCCGGGTTGCCATTCGGGCCTTCGGGGTTGACATAAATCAGGCCCATCTGCACGGCAGCCAGGGGGTTTTCCAGTTCACGCTCGCCGCTGTAACGCTTGTCACCCAGCCACTCGGATTCGCTGCCCCAGTAGATGTCTTCTTCCGGCTCCCATATGTCTTCACGCCCGCCGGCAAAGCCGAAAGTCTTGAAACCCATCGATTCCAGTGCGCAGTTGCCGGCCAGGATCATCAGGTCGGCCCAGGAAAGCTTGTTGCCGTACTTCTGTTTGATCGGCCAGAGCAGGCGGCGTGCCTTGTCAAGGTTGCCGTTGTCGGGCCAGCTGTTGATCGGCGCGAAACGCTGGTTGCCAGTGCCCGCACCACCGCGCCCGTCGGAAGTGCGGTAGGTACCCGCGCTGTGCCAGGCCATGCGGATGAACAAGCCGCCGTAATGCCCCCAGTCGGCCGGCCACCAGTCCTGCGAGTTTGTCATCAATGCGTAAAGGTCCTTTTTTACTGCGGCCAGGTCGAGCGTCTTGAACTCCTCGGCATAGTTGAAGCCTTTATCCATGGGGCTGGACTTCGAGGAATGCTGGTGCAGGATCTTGAGGTTCAGTTGCTTCGGCCACCAGTCACTGTTCGACTGTGCAGCAGCAGTCGTTCTGGCACCGTGCGTCGCGCTGAATGGGCACTTGTTTTCGTTGCTCATGGCAGTACTCCTTGCGTGGTTAATAAGTTGATGGATTAAAGTGGCAAACGAAGAAAACGAAACCCGTCTGCCAACAACACACCGGCACCCATGACGTTGATGCCAAGCCCGGCAATCAAGCGCAACCTTCCCCCTAGTCTGGGCCGGACAACAGGACCACTCTCGACAGTCCGTCTATCTGCAGGCTTATTCAGGTCATTCATGATTACCTCCATAGGTGTTTGGGTACAAGCCCACTCTAGACCAGAATACGATAATTTTAAAATGAATAATATTTAAGTTTATAATCGCTTTACTCGATAACACAATCATGCCGCCATGACCGCCTTGCCATCGCTCAAACAACTGCACTATCTGGTCGTGCTTTCCGAACAGTTGAATTTCACACGAGCAGCAGAATCCTGTTTCGTCACCCAGTCGACCTTGAGTGCAGGCTTGAAGGAACTGGAGGGCGCGCTCGGCACGCAACTCGTTGAACGCGACCGGCAGTCGGTGCTGATGACGCCAATTGGCCTGGAAATCGCACAGCGGGCGCGAGCGATCCTCGCGGCGACTCAGGACATGGTCGAACTGGCCGCCGAAACCATGAACCCGATGAGCGGTCGACTCCGCCTCGGCATCATCCCGACCATCGCACCTTTCCTCCTGCCACACACCCTGCCGCTGTTGCGGGAGCTTTATCCGGATTTACGCCTGACGCTACGCGAAGACCTCACCGCCAATTTGCTGCTGCGCCTGGAAGACGGACAACTTGATTTTGCGCTGGTCGCCTTGCCCTACGACACGGGAAACCTGCTCGTCGAAACGCTCTTCGACGACGAACTGTGGATTGTCGGGCGCAAGGACGATCCGCAATTGCAGGCGAAATCCGTCGCGCTCACGCCAGCACTGACCGATCGCCTGCTGCTTCTCGAAGAGGGGCACTGCCTGCGCGAGCACGCACTCTATGCGTGTGGCAAACCGATCCGTCAGGCATCAGGAGGCATTGAAGCGACCAGCCTGCTGACCCTGGTGCAGATGATCGAATCCGGGC
>CAIVZW010000036.1 GCA_903910495.1 uncultured beta proteobacterium | reverse complement strand
GGTCGAAACGCTCTTCGACGACGAACTGTGGATTGTCGGGCGCAAGGACGATCCACAATTGCAGGCAAAAACCGTCAATACCACGCCAGCACTGACCGATCGCCTGCTGCTTCTCGAAGAGGGGCATTGCCTGCGCGAGCACGCACTCTATGCATGTGGCAAACCGATCCGTCAGGCTTCAGGAGGCATTGAAGCGACCAGCCTGCTGACCCTGGTGCAGATGATCGAATCCGGGCTCGGCATTGGTCTGCTGCCTGGAATAGCCATCAACAGCGGACTGACGGACAGCCCCAGTCTGGTCGTTCGAGCCATGAGCAAACCCGGCCCGATACGCACGATAGCCATCGTCGCCCGGCGTTCCACATCACGCCTGGCCGAATTGAAAGCACTCGCCGAAGTGATCCGGCAAGCAGGGACAAGAGTCCGGTAAAGGCAGCCGCGCGGCGAATTACCGCTAGTCGTCCCGGAACGTTTCTTCCCGCTTTTTATAAAACATCGGCAGGCTGGCCACGATGATCGCGATCGCGGCCAGTGCCAGCATGGTCGCGCTGATCGGACGTTCCAGGAAGACCATGGGATTGCCGCGCGAGAGCAGCAGCGCCCGGCGCAGGTACTCTTCCATCATCGGCCCGAGGATGAACGCCAGCAGCATGGGCGCCGGTTCGCAGTCGAGCTTGACGAAGATATAGCCGATCACCCCGAACAGAGCCATCAGATAGACATCGAACTGGGTATTGTTCAGGCTGAACACGCCGATACCGCAGAAAACCAGGATCGCCGGGAACAGGTACTGGTAGGGCACGCTGACCAGCTTGACCCACATGCCGACCAGGGGCAAGTTGAGGATGACCAGGAAAAGGTTACCGATCCACATGGAAACGATGATTCCCCAGAACAGCGCCGGCTGTTCGGTAATGACCGAGGGACCGGGCTGGATACCCTGGATGATCATCGCGCCGATCATCAGGGCCATCACCGGGTTCGACGGAATGCCCAGCGTCAGCATCGGGATGAACGAAGTCTGTGCCCCGGCGTTGTTGGCCGATTCCGGTGCCGCGACGCCTTCGATGGCGCCCTGTCCGAATTCGGCGGAATTTTTGGAGACTTTCTTTTCGATGGCATAGGCGGCAAACGAGCCGAGTATCGAACCGCTGCCGGGCAGGATGCCGAGAACCGAACCGATGGCGGTTCCACGCAAAACGGGCGCGATCATGCGCTTCCAGTCCTCCCTGCTCGGCATCAGGCTGGTGATCTTGCTGACGAGCAGCGAACGGTCATTCTCGTCCTCGAGATTGCGGATGATCTCGGCCAGGCCAAACATGCCCATGGCCACCACGACGAAACCGATGCCGTCGGCGAGTTGCGGCAGATCAAAAGTAAAGCGTTGCGTGCCGGAGTTCACATCCGCACCGACCAGGCCCAGAAGCAAGCCCAGGACGACCATGCCGGTGGCGTGCAGCAGCGACCCTCTGGCCAGAACCAGAGAGGCGAGCAGGCCAAGAACCATCAGCGAGAAAAATTCGGCCGGACCAAACTTGAGGGCAATCTCGGCCAGCGGTGGCGCAAACAGCGCCAGGATCACCGTGGCTACGGTACCGGCAAAAAAGGAACCGACGGCTGCCGTGGTCAACGCCACGCCGGCGCGACCCTTGCGTGCCATCTGGTAGCCATCGAGCGCGGTAACAACGGAGGCCGCCTCACCCGGAACGTTGACCAGAATGGAGGTTGTTGAACCGCCATACTGGGAGCCGTAGTAAATGCCGGCCAGCATGATCAGCGAGGAAACCGGCGGCAGGGTAAAGGTGATCGGCAACAGCATGGCGATGGTCGCTGTCGGCCCAAGGCCGGGCAAGACGCCGATGAGGGTTCCGAGAAAAACACCTGCCAGACAGTAAAGCAGGTTCATGGCCGTCAAGGCGACGGAAAAGCCCAGTCCGATATTGTTAAGGAGTTCCATAGAACCTCGGCAAATTTAATACTTCAGCACACGATGGCCTCTGTGCCCCCGGTACGAAAGGCACAGGCCTTGATCAATATCCGAACCACGACCCCAGTATTGGAAGCGGTACGCCCAGACCCACCTGAAAGATCAGAATACAGAACACGGTCACGCCGACCGCCAGGGCCAGCGAGTATTTCCAGCTGAAGCGCGTACTGGCAAAAGCGCTGATGATGATCAGTAAAGGCAGTGCAATGGCCATTCCCGCTCCGCGGACGATGAATCCGAACAGGAGCATCGCGAAGGTGACCAGAACGAGCCCCTTCATGGCGAAGGAACTGATCGGGGTGCCCGGCTTGAGGAACGAGCGGACCATAGAGATCGCCCCGATCAGAATCAGCAGACTGCTCAGGATGGTCGGAAAATAGGCCGGCCCCATCTTCACTGCGGTGCCCATGCCATAGTCCCGGCTGAGAAATAGGGCAGCAGTGCCAATAGCGATATAAATGACGCCGGTCCAGAAATCTTTCGCATTACGTGCTATCGGGTTCAAATCGTCCTCCTTGAACCGACTCGAAATGAAACGGTCTCCCGTCGGGAGACCGATGAACACTACAGAAACAGGTCAGTCGGCAAAGACGCCCGCTTTCTTGATGATCGGTCCCCATTTGTCGATTTCGGACTTGAGATGCGCACGCAGGGCTTCCGGCGTGGCGCGATCCTGGCTGACCGGTTCGGAACCCAGATCGGCAAAACGCTGCTTCAGAGTTGCATCTTTCAAGGCTTCCTGAAGAGCCTTCGCGAGCTTGTCGATGATTGGCTTGGGCGTTCCCTTCGGGGCATACAGGGCATGCCACACGGACACCGTGAAATTCGGCATCCCGGCTTCGCTCATCGTCGGTATATCGGGCAGTGCGGAAATCCGTTTTGCCGTGGTTACGGCGTAGGCATTGATTTTCCCGGCCTTGATCTGGCTGGCATTGTTCGTCGTCTGATCACACATGAAATCGACCTGTCCGCCAAGCAGGTCATTCATCGCCGGCCCCGTACCTTTATAGGGCACCGTGGTGAAATCCGTGTTCAGTGCCGTCTGGAAAAGCATGCCGCACAGGTGCGAGGCAGAACCGACGCCGGCATTGGCCAGATTGATCTTGTCCTTGTTGGCCTTGACGTAGTCGACAAATTCCTTGAGATTCTTGGCCGGGAAATCCTTGCGCGCCACCACAGCCATTGCACCGTCATTGATCAGGCCGACCGGCTCGAAGTCGCCAATCGGATCGTAGGTCAGCTTGCGATAAAGCGCCGGCGCGGTGGAGTGACCAATATGGTGTACAAAGACCGTGTAGCCGTCCGGCTTGGCCTGCGTCAGACGCGCCGCGCCTATGGTGCCGCCGGCACCGCCGACATTCTCGACAATCAGTTGCGTCTTGAGCGTGGCACTCATGGATTGAGCCGTCAGGCGGGCAATGGTATCCGACGGACCGCCGGCAGCGAACGGAACAATAATGGTAATTACCTTTGAGGGATAGTCCTGGGCAAAGACCTGTGATGCCCCGACAAGGGCGAGAGAACACAGAAGAACACGCAGAATTCTGAGAGTCATGATCCACCTCCGGAAGAGTAAAAAACTGGAACAGAAAGATGCAATCCACCCGGGGCAGTATCCTCGCCCTGTGCACCCCAGTCAATGTAATTATTACCTTTGCCAATTATCACATTTGAATTGCCTGCTGAAGTCTTCTAGAACTGTGTCAGACACCGTCCACGAATTTTCATGACTGAAAACAGCAGGAGAACAGAACGCTACCCTGAACAGGCAACGCCAAATTGAGTCAGCCAGTCAGCTTTCGACACGATAGTCGGCAGACTTCGCATGCGCCGGCAAGCCTTCGCCCTGCGCCAGCGTCGAGGCAATGCGCCCCAGCGTCTTAGCTGCCGCCGGCGAAACGCGGATCAGGCTGCTCCGCTTCTGGAAGTCATAGACCCCGAGCGGCGAAGAAAAGCGCGCGCTGCCCGATGTCGGCAGCACGTGGTTCGGTCCGGCGCAGTAGTCGCCAAGCGCTTCGGAGGTATACGGGCCGATGAAGATGGCGCCGGCATGGTGAATCTTCGCCAGCCAGTCCTCGGCATCGGCCAGCGACAGTTCAAGATGCTCCGGGGCAATGCGATTGGCGATGGTGCAGGCTTCATCGAGATCACGCACCTCGATCAGCGCACCACGATTCTCCAGCGCCGTGCGGATTATTTCCTGGCG
This sequence comes from uncultured beta proteobacterium, assembly GCA_903910495.1. The sequence continues at coordinate 13,806 of CAIVZW010000036.1, read as the reverse complement.
CGGCATGGTCGGCAGCAACTTCTCGATAGAAGCTGCGACCTGCTCGATGTAGGCGGCGTCGGGGCAAAGCAGGATCGACTGGGCCAGTTGATCATGTTCGGCCTGCGAGAAGAGATCCATCGCCACCCAGTCGGGATCGGTCTTGCCGTCGCAGATGACGAGAATTTCCGACGGCCCGGCGATCATGTCGATGCCGACGACGCCGAAAACACGGCGTTTGGCCGCCGCCACGTAGGCATTGCCGGGGCCGACGATCTTGTCTACCTGCGGCACGCTCTGCGTTCCGTAGGCCAGCGCGCCCACCGCCTGTGCGCCGCCGATGCAGAACACACGGTCGACACCGGCCAGCGCGGCCGCCGCCAGTACCAGCGATTGCGCTCGCCACCGGGCGTAGGCACGACCATGATCAGTTCCCCGACTCCGGCCACCTTGGCCGGGATCGCGTTCATCAGCACCGATGATGGATCCGACGCCTTGCCGCCCGGCACGTAGAGACCGACACGGTCGAGCGGAGTCACCTTCTGGCCCAGCAGCGAACCGTCCGCATCCTCATACTGCCAGCTCTGCAAGGGCTGGCGCTGATGAAAACTGCGCACCCGGCCAGCCGCTGCTTCGAGCGCCGCACGCTGAACTTCGGGCAGGCCGGCCAGCGCCTTCTGCAATTCATCCCGCCCGAGTTCCAACTCGGCCATCGATTGCACGTCAAGGTGATCGAAACGCTTGGTGTACTCGACGACAGCGGCATTGCCACGCGCCTTGACGTCGGCCAGAATGGCGACGACAGTGCGCTCGACCGATTCGTCCTGGGCGCTTTCGAAAGCCAGCAGCGCATCAAGCCGCGGCTTGAAATCGGCATCGCTGCTGGAAAAGCGCTTGATCGCAATCACGGCCCGACAACGCTCGCAAAGGCATCCAGAATGGGGACGATCTTCTCGCGCTTGAGCTTGAGGGCAGCCTGATTGACGATCAGGCGCGAGGAAATGTCGAGGATGTGCTCGACCGCGACCAGATTGTTGGCCTTCAACGTGCTGCCGGTCGACACGAGGTCGACAATGGCATCGGCCAGACCGGCTAGCGGGGCGAGTTCCATCGAACCGTAGAGCTTGATCAGGTCGACATGCACGCCCTTGGCCGCAAAGTGCTCGCGGGCGATGTTGATGTACTTGGTTGCCACCTTGAGGCGTGCGCCCTGACGTACGGCATTCGCGTAGTCGAAACCGGCGGGAATCGCCACCATCATCCGGCACTTGGCGATCTTCAGGTCGAGCGGCTGGTACAGGCCGTCGCCGCCATGCTCGAGCAGCACGTCCTTGCCGGCCACGCCGATGTCGGCCGCGCCATACTGCACGTAGGTCGGCGCGTCGGTGGCGCGGACGATGACCAGGCGCACGTCGTCACGCGTGGTCGGGATGATCAGCTTGCGCGATGTTTCCGGGTTTTCCAGCGGCTCGATACCGGCCGCCGCCAGCAGCGGCAAGGTTTCATCAAAAATGCGGCCCTTCGAAAGGGCGATGGTTATGCCGTCCACGGCGCGTTCCTGTTCTGGAAAAGACTGATTCTACCGCAATGCCATGCCTCGTCGGCCAAGCTACCGAGCGATCGAGTCCAACTAAAATCCACCGCAGAGACGTAGAGGCGCGGAGATTACGCAGAGAAACCCCGTTGTTTTAGATTTTTTGCCCTTCTCTGCGATTTCTCTGTGTCTCTGCGTCTCTGCGGTGGGTGTTCTGTGTCGTAACTAGCGCACCCGCCTGACGATGGCGCCCAGCTTCGACAGTTTTTCTTCGATCCGCTCGTAACCGCGGTCAAGGTGGTAGATGCGTTCGATCAGGGTTTCGCCCTGCGCGACCAGTCCGGCGATGACCAGGCTGGCCGAAGCACGCAGGTCGGTCGCCATCACCGTGGCCCCGTCGAGACGCGGCACGCCGGTCACCAGCGCGGTATTGGCATCGATCCTGATGTCGGCCCCGAGCCGGATCAGCTCTACGGCGTGCATGAAGCGGTTTTCGAAAATCGTTTCGCGAATCACCGCCGAACCTTCGGCCACGCAGTTGATGGCCATGAACTGCGCCTGCATGTCGGTCGGAAAAGCCGGATAGGGTTCGGTGCGCACGCTCACCGCCTTCAGTCGCTGCGGGGCCTTGAGGGAAATCACATCATGCTCGGCCGACACTGCGCAGCCGGCTTCGCGCAGTTTGTCGACCACCGAATCAAGATAGGCGGCTGAAGTATGGGTTAGCCGGACGCTGCCAGCGCTGACCGCGGCAGCGCAGAGATAGGTTCCCGTCTCGATGCGATCGGGCATGATCGAGTGCGTCGCACCGTGCAGGCGATCGACGCCAAGGATGCTGATGCGGTCGCTTCCGGCACCGGAAATCCGGGCGCCCATGGCGATCAGGCAATTGGCCAGATCAACGACTTCCGGCTCGCGTGCCGCATTTTCGATGATGGTTTCACCGTCAGCCAGCACGGCGGCCATCATCAGGTTTTCGGTGCCGGTCACGGTCACCATGTCGGTAACGATACGCGCGCCCTTCAGGCGCCTCGCCGTAGCATGGATGTAGCCCTGCTCGACGTGGATTTCGGCACCCATCGCCTGCAATCCCTTGATGTGCTGATCGACCGGCCGTGCGCCGATGGCGCAGCCGCCGGGCAGTGAAACCCTGGCCTCGCCGCAGCGTGTCAGTAGCGGGCCGAGCACGAGGATCGATGCGCGCATGGTCTTGACCATGTCGTAGGGGGCAAGCGGATTGTTCAGGCCCAGGCTGTTGAGGATCAGGCCATCGTTGCCGTCCATGGTCACCTCGACGCCCATCTGCCCGATCAGGCGCAGCATGGTCGAAATGTCGTTGAGGTGCGGTACATTCTTGAGCTGCAGGGGTTCGGCGGTCAGCAGGCAGGCACAGAGAATCGGCAGTGCCGCATTCTTGGCACCGGAAATGGCGACCTCGCCGGACAGCGGCGTGCCGCCCTGAATCAGCAACTTATCCACAGAGTGCGCTCCGCTCTTCGGGGGTCAGCGTTTTCATCGACAGGGCGTGCAGTTCGCCGCTGTCGAAATACGGCCGTAGCAGGGCATTGACCATCTGCTGCCGCTGGACACGGCTTTTCCCGACGAATCCGGAGCTGACGAGTATCGCTTCAAAGTGCTCGCCGTCGCCCTCCACATGCAGCCCTTCGCAGGACAAGCCGGCGGCGATGATCTTCTTGATCTGTTCGGTTTCCATCATGGTTCAATACCTCAGCTTATAGCCACTGCGCAGCATAGTGAGTGTGGTCAGTGCGACGACGAGAAAACTCACGGCAACGACAGCCAGACTTGTTCCCGGCGTCACGTCGGAAACGCCGAAGAAGCCGAAACGAAAGCCGTCGATCATGTAAAACACCGGATTGAAATGCGACACCTGCTGCCAGAACAGGGGCAGCGAGTGGATCGAGTAGAACACGCCGGAAAGCATGGTCAGCGGCATGATCAGGAAATTCTGGAAACCGGCCAGTTGGTCGAACTTGTCGGCCCAGATGCCGGCGATCATCCCGAGCGAGCCCATGATGCCGCCGCCGATCATGGCAAAGGCGAAAATCCAGACCGGCGCCACAAAATTCAGCGGTGCGAACCAGCCGGTCACCGCCAGCACGCCGACGCCGACCATCAGCCCACGCAACATGGCCGCCACCATATAGGCGAGGTAGAACTCGACATAGGAGATCGGCGGCAGAAGGACGAACACGACACTACCGGTCACCTTCGACTGGATCAGGCTGGACGAACTGTTGGCAAAGGCATTTTGCAGCACCGACATCATCACCAGCCCGGGGATCAGGAAGGCGGCGTAGCGCACGCCGTTGACCTGCACCTGCGCATCCAGCACGTGCGAGAAGATCAGCAGGTAAAGCAGTGCGGTCAGTACCGGCGCGGCAACCGTCTGGAAGCCCACTTTCCAGAAACGCAGCACTTCCTTGTAGAGCAGTGTCCGGAAGCCGGTCATCGGCTCACCTCGCCTGGCTTCGCACCCTGCATCACGCTGACAAAGACATCCTCAAGGTCGGTCTGTGTCAGCCGCAGGTCGTCGATCACGCAGCCCGACTGGCGAATATCCGCCAACAGCGGCTCGATCTCGAAAAATCCGTTGAGGCGGAAAACCCAGCCGTCGCCGTGCTTCGTGGCGCGTGCGCGCAAAGCCTCCGGCAGGCAGCCATCATCGGCCAGGCGCAGATTCAGGGTGTGCCGCGTAAAGCGCGCCAGCAGGTTGCTGGTGGTATCCAGCGCCACGACACGCCCCTGCTTGAGCATGGCGATCCGCCCGCATAGCGCCTCGGCCTCCTCAAGATAATGCGTGGTCAGAATGACCGTGTGCCCTTCGCGGTTGAGCCGCTGGACAAACTGCCACAGCCCCTGACGCAATTCGACGTCGACGCCGGCCGTCGGCTCGTCAAGCACAATCACCGGGGGCTTGTGAACCAGCGCCTGAGCGACAAGGACCCGCCGTTTCATGCCACCCGACAAGCGGCGCATATTGGTATCGGCCTTGGCCGTAAGATCGAGGTGCTGCAGAATCTCGTCGATCCAGTCGTCGTTGTTACGAATGCCAAAGTAACCGGACTGGATGCGCAGGGTTTCGCGCACCGAGAAAAAAGGGTCAAAAACGAGTTCCTGCGGAACAACGCCAAGCCGACGGCGTGCCTCGCGGTAATCGGCGAGCACGTCAAAACCCATGACGCTGAGCCGGCCCTCATCCGGGCGAACCAGCCCGGCCAGACAGGATATCAGTGTGGTCTTGCCGGCACCATTAGGCCCGAGCAGGCCAAAGAATTCGCCTTCGGTAATTTCCAGGGAAATACCGTCGAGCGCCCGCAGGCTGACGAAATTCTTTACGACTTTCTGAATGGATACGGCGACGCCCATGGCATCTGAACTCGACTGCAAAGATGTGCCCGCCGGTCAGGCGAGCGGAAGGGATTCGGAAACGCCGTAGAGCGCGGCCTGACTGACCATGCTTGCCGGTGGATGCGCAATGCGCATCGTCACGCCGCGTTCGCGAGCGCTACGCAACAGGCCAAAAATGACACTCAACGCCGAGGAATCGGTTTCTTCGACTGCAGAAAGGTCAAGTTCAACTTCGAGAGCCCCGGCACTCAAAAAACCTCGCCCTGCTTCAAGCAAGGCGCTGGCATTGGCAATCAGCATCGGACCGGCCACCCGCAGACCCTTGGCGTTCTGTTCAATCATTTCTTGCCGGGATCCATCTGTTTGTTCTTGGTACTGAGCATCTGGATGAGGCCGTCGACCCCGTTGCTGCGAACCTCCTGGTTGAAGGTGTCGCGATAATTCGTCACCAGACTGATTCCGGCGACGATGACGTCGTAGACCTTCCACCCATCGCTCTGCATTTCCAGTGAATAATCGAGTTGAACCGGCTTGCTGCCGGGCTGAACGATCTCGGTCTTGACCAGCACATCGGTATCACCGCTCTGCATTTTGCTCGGCTTGTAACGGATGGTCTGATCCCGGTAGCTGGTCAGCGCATTGGAGTAGGTACGGACCAGCAGTGTCCGGAATTCATCGGACAGACGTTTCTTCTGTTCCGGGGACGCCTTGTTCCAGTCACGCCCCATCGCCAGCGCGGTCATGCGCTGGAAATTGAAGTTGGGCAATACCTTGGCCTCGACCAGATCGATCGCCTTCTTCGTATTCCCGCTCTGAATGTCCTTGTCCTGACGAACGATGTTCAGGACGTCATCGGTCACTTTCTTGATCAGGGCATCCGGCGAATCTTCCTGGGCAAATGCAGAACTGCACAACAAAAACAGGCCAAACAGCAGCGAAAACAGCGCTTTCATCAATATCTCTCAAAAACTGATCTATTACCCGATATGGTCAGTAACAACGGGTTGTCTTGCATTCACCATCGCCGCGGCCTTCGATAGGGGTCTTGCCATCGGCAATCTGGCTGCGGCGGCTTTGCAGATAGGCATCGCGGATATAGTTATACTTGTCGAAAGCCGCCTGCTCGACCACTTTGTCGGTCGGCAGGAGACTGGCACGAAGGTCGATGAAGCGCACTCCGACCAGCGAATTGCGCAAGGCCACATCATCAACGTACCAGACCGGGTCGGCATAACTGTCGACAGCCCAACCCAACGTATCGCGGGTGGTGCGTGGCCCGATCAGCGGCCAGTAGAAATACGGCCCATCACCGACACCCCAGGTACCCAGTGTCTGACCGAAATCCTCAGCATGCTTTTCCAGACCCATCTCGCTGGCCACATCAAAGACACCGCCGATACCGATGGTCGTATTGACCAGTACGCGCCCCACATCGGACAGGCCCTGCCCGCCCTTGCCCTGCAAGAAATTATTGACTGCCGTCCACACATCCGCGAGGTTGCCGAAGAAATTGCCGATACCGGCCTTCACGGGCAGCGGCGCGGCGGCGTCATAGCCCTGGGCAACAGGCTTGGCGACGACGTCGATACCCTCGTTCACCGCGAACATGGCACGGTTGAAACCTTCGTAGGGATCCTTCGGATTGTTCGCCGTTGTTGCACAGCCACTCAGAACTACAGCAGCTATTGCCACAGAACAGACATGCTTTGCCAGTTGAATTCTCACGAGCGGATCCTTCCCGTTATTTCTTTTCCGTCCCTTCGGACGCCTTGTTGAACATGAACTGACTGATCAGTTTTTCCAGCACAACCGCAGACTGCGTTTTGGCAACCACGTCGCCAGTCTTCAACATCTTCTCGTCGCCACCAGCGTCCAGGCCTATGTACTGCTCGCCCAGCAAGCCCGCTGTCAGGATCGAGGCGAAGGTATCTTTCGGGAAATGATAACGGCCATCGATCGTCAATGTCACCACGGCCTCGTAGGACTGCGGATCAAAAGTAATTTCCGTCACCCGCCCGACAACAACACCTGCGCTCTTTACCGGCCCGCGCACCTTCAGGCCTCCGATGTTATCAAACTTGGCCGTCAAAGGGTAAGTCTCGGCGAAGTTTGCGGCCGAAAGGTTACCGACCCTTAGTGCCAAAAACAACAGTGCTGCGAACCCAAGGACAACAAAAAAGCCAACCCAGAGATCAATCAACTTGCGACTCATCAAAGCCCCCGGAACATGAAGGAGGTCAAAACAAAATCCAGCGCCAGAATGGCCAGCGCCGAATACACCACCGTTCTTTTGATCGAAGCCGAGACGCCTTCGGCAGTTGTCACTGCGTCGTAGCCCTCGAAAACAGCAATCAGGGAAACGGCAACCCCGAACACAAAACTCTTCACCACGCCATTCCAGACGTCGAAGCGGAAGTCTACCGACCCCTGCATCTGCGACCAGAAAGCGCCTTCATCGACGCCGATAAACACTACACCGATCAGATAGCCTCCGAAAACACCCACCGCCGAGAAGAGCGCGGCCAGCAGCGGCATGGAAATGACACCGCCCCAGAATTTCGGTGCCACGACCCGGGCAATCGGATTGACCGCCATCATGTCCATCGCGGTGAGTTGCTCGGTGGCCTTCATCAGCCCGATTTCGGCCGTTATCGACGAACCGGCACGCGAAGCAAAAAGGAGCGCGGCGACGACCGGACCGAGTTCGCGCGTCAGCGACAGCGCCACCAGCACCCCGAGCGCCTCGGACGCACCATAACGCTGCAGCGTCTCGTAACCCTGCATGCCGAGCACCATGCCGATGAACAGCCCGGAAACCAGGATGATCAGCAAGGACTGAAAGCCGGAAAAATAGATTTCGCGAATCGTCAGGTGGAGCCGGCGGAATGACTGACCGGAATAAACCAGGATCATCACGAAGAAGCGCGCGGCAAAGCCCAGCCGCTGCACTCCGTTGTTCAGTCGATGGCCGACGCTTCGGATCAGCTCGATCATGGCAGAAAAACTTTTCTCAACCATGCGCGCCCTTCCGCATCAACTCCTGCTCATAGGGAAGCGCTGGATAATGGAAATGTACCGGGCCATCGGCTTCGCCAAAAACGAACTGATGCACGAAAGGATCGGAGGACGCGCGTATTTCGTCCGGCGTCCCCTGCGCCACGATCTGCCCGTCGGAAACGAAATAAACGTAATCGGCGATCAGCATGGCCTCCTGGACGTCATGGGTCACCAGCAGCGTTGTTGCCCCGAGTGCGTCGTTGAGCTTGCGCACAAGTTGCCCGATGACTCCCATCGAGATCGGATCAAGCCCGGCAAACGGCTCGTCGTACATGATCAGCATCGGGTCGAGCGCGATCGCCCGCGCCAGCGCAACGCGCCGCGCCATGCCGCCGGACAGTTCGGAAGGCATCAGTTCGTGCGCGCCGCGCAAGCCCACGGCATTGAGCTTCATCAGCACCATGTCGCGAATCATCTCTTCCGGCAAATCGGTATGCTCGCGCATCAGATAGGCCACGTTGTCGAACACGGAAATATCCGTGAATAACGCCCCGAACTGGAACAGCATGCCCATGCGCCGGCGCATGGCATAAAGCTCGTCATGACTCATGTCCGGTACCGACTGGCCATCAACCAGCAATTCACCGTGGGTTGGCTTGAGCTGGCCGCCAATCAGGCGCAGCAGAGTCGTCTTGCCGCAGCCCGAGTTACCCATGATAGCGACGAGCTTGCCCCGGGGAATCTCCATGGTGATTCCATTGAGAATTGCCCTGTCATCGTAGGAGAAATTGAGGTCGGCAATCCGGACCAAACTATCAGCTGGCACAACAGGTATCCCGTGACAAAAACGAATGCAATTATACCTTAAGGCCACTTCATCCTCCCGAATAAAATACACGGCCATATTTTTGTGAAATAATGCAGCAACTCTTATTCCCGGATCGATGACGCTCGTTCCATGACCGATAGCCCGGAAACCAACCTGCCGGAAAAACCGCTGCTGCTCATCGTCGACGATGACCCGCTCATTTCCGACACGCTGAGTTTTTCCATGAGTTCAGCGTTCGAAGTCATCACCAGCCACTCCCGTCCGCACTGTACCCAGCTACTGCGTCAACTTCGCCGCACGCCTGAACTGGCGTTGATCGACCTTGGCCTGCCGCCCTTGCCGCACCGTCCCGACGAGGGTTTCGCGCTGATTTCCGACCTGCTGAACAGCTCGCCGGAAATCCGCATCGTCGTTCTCTCCGGACAGAGTGATGAAGGCAATGCCCGCCATGCCCGCACTCTGGGCGCCGCGGACTTCGTCGCCAAACCCTGCAACCCGGCCGAACTGCACAAGATTCTCCAGCGTGCGCTAAGCTATCGCTCACTCGATGAACGGCCCGTTCATGGGGTGTCTCCGCCGCCCCTGATCGGCAACAGTCCGGCAATCCAGAAGCTCAAGGTTCAGCTCCAGCAGTACGCCGATTCGCCTTTTCCTGTCCTCATCGAAGGCGAATCCGGCAGTGGCAAGGAAATCGTCGCCAACAGCTGCCTGCATTACGACACGAAGCGTGCCAACAAGCCTTTCTTTGCCCTCAACTGTGCGGCCATTTCTCCCAATTTGGTCGAACCCACACTGTTCGGCTACGCCAAGGGCGCTTTTACCGGCGCCACTGCAGCAAAGGCCGGCTATTTCGAAGACGCTGCCGACGGCACCCTTTTCCTCGATGAAATCGGCGAGTTGCCGCTTGAACTGCAAGCCAAACTGTTGCGCGTACTCGAGAACGGCGAGTATCAGCGAGTCGGCGAAACCCAGAAGCGCATCAGCAACGCGCGCATCATTGCCGCCACCAACCGAGACCTGCGCAAGGAAGTCAGGGTCGGCAACTTCCGCGCTGACCTCTACCATCGCCTGTCCGTCTTCTCGATCAGCGTCCCGCCCTTGCGCGAAATGAATGACGACAAGTTCCTGTTGCTCGACCATTTCCGCCAGCGCTATGCCACACCCTCGCAAGTGCCTTTTGTGCTCTCCGACGAGGCCTGCGCACTCTGGTCACGTTACAGCTTTCCCGGCAACGTGCGCGAACTGCGCAACATCGTCATCCGTCTGACCGCAAAATATCCGGGAAAGACGGTGATCAGCAGCGAACTCGAGGCCGAGCTGGACCTGCAGGACGAACCCCTGGCGCCCGTCCCCGCCCCGCCACCGATGGCCAGCGCAGAAAACGATGCCATCATTGCCGCAGCAAGCCGGCGCCTGCAGCAACCGGAACCGTTCAGTCTGGACCGGCTGCTCGCCGAAACCGAACGCAATTACATAGAGTCCGCTCTGCGCCTCGCGCACGGCAACGTCAGTCAGGCCGCACGCCTGCTTGGCATTAACCGCACCACACTCTACAACCGCATGGAATCCTTTGCCAAGGAGCAGTAATGTATCTTGACCATTTCGGACTCCGCGAATCTCCGTTCCGCATCACGCCGCATACCGAGTTCTTTTTTGCCGGAGCGCATCGCGGAGCCACGCTCGAAGCGCTGATCTACGCCATTACGCACGACGAAGGCATCGTCAAGGTCAGCGGTGAAGTCGGCAGCGGAAAAACCATGCTGTGCCGGATGCTGCTCGAGAAACTTCCGAAAAACGTCGAAACGGTGTATCTCGCCAATCCCTCGCTGTCGCGCGACGAGATCCTCTACGCCATCGCCGAAGAATTACAGTCGCCGCTGCCCGAGGGTCACGCCCACATGCAGTTGCGCTCGCTGCAGGAGCGATTGCTCGACATCTACGCCAGCGGTCGCCAGGTGGTCGTCATGATCGACGAAGCCCATGCCATGCCACCCGAGACTCTGGAGGAAATCCGCCTGCTCTCCAACCTCGAATCGAACCGGCACAAGCTCCTGCATATTGTCCTGTTTGGCCAGCCGGAACTCGACGAACACCTGAGCGAAACGAGCATGCGCCAGCTCAAGGAACGGATCACCCATAACTTTGCGCTGGAACCCCTGCGCCGCAGCGATATCGCGAACTACCTGATGTTCCGCATCCGGGCGGCGGGTTATCACGGCCCGGATCTGTTCACCCCCAACGCCATACAGCTCATCAGCAAGGCGTCCGAGGGACTGACACGACGCATCAATATCCTTGCCGACAAGGCGCTGCTCTCGGCTTTTTCCGAAAACAGGCATCAGATTGACAGCAAGCAGATCAGGGCCGCGATCCGTGACGCCCAGTTCAACCCCATCCGCGGCAGCAACGCCAGGCCCAAAACCTGGATCGCCGGCGCCACTGTCCTGATCGCCATCGCTGGACTGGCCTACCTTGCCGGAAGTTACCATTCGACCAGCAGACCAGCACAGCCCACCGCCCGCTCATCAGAAACATCTGCAAACGCCGTGGCAGCCCCGACACCCGAGGCAATACCGCCAGTTCAAGCCGCTGCCGCCGTTGCCACCATTCCCCCGCCGCCGCCGGCACCTGAAACAGTAACTCCAACACCCACTACACCCGTCGCAGAAAAGTTGCCGACCCTCGCCGAGCGCATTACGGCCACCGAAGAATGGCTGAAAAAAACGCCGGACACCCACTTTTTCATCCAGTTGCTCAGTACCGACGGTAACAGTTATCGCGATGTCGAGATTTTTCTCGAAAGCAAGGCCAAAACCCTTGACCTGCAACAAGTCCACATCTATCGCTCAAAATTGAGCGGGCGCGACCGGATCGGCGTCATCTACGGTGACTACCCCACCAGTGAAGCGGCAAGCGCTGAACTGGCAAGGCTTGCCAAGATAAGCCCGATGAACGGGCCCTACATTCGAAGCGTCAAAAAACTGCGCTGAAGCGAAAACAAGACAACGCGTTCCCCTATGTTCAATCAATACAAATCAGTCACTTGCATAAAATTCCTTACGTGATATGATAAATTCAACACACTACCAACCGAGACCGAGCATGCTGAGAATTGTTGGCGCCACCCTGACTGCGCTTCTCCTCGCCGCCTGCGCGTCGCCAACGATCAAGGAGCCATCAAGCTCCCACTTGCGCGCGGAAAGCGTCGCCAAGAGCGAGGGCGCGATCCCACAGCCCGTTCAGCAGAGCATGCCTCTACCCCGGCCCAGAGCCACCGGCAAGACCGAAACCTATAGCGTGGTAGTCAATAACGTCAAGGTGCAGGACCTGCTCTTCGCCCTCGCCCGTGACGCCAAGCTGAACGTCGATATCCATCCCGGCATCGGCGGCACCGTCAGCCTGAACGCCATTGACCAGACCCTGCCGCAACTGCTCAGCCGCATTTCAAAACAGGTCGACATGCGCTTCGAACTTGACGGCCCCAATCTCGCCGTCATGCCGGACACGCCCTTCCTGCGGACCTACAGGATCGATTACGTCAACATGAGCCGCGACACGACGGGAACCGTTGCCGTGACGACGCAGGTCGCCTCGGGCACCCCGGGGGCCGGCGGCGGCGCATCGGCGGGAGGCACCAGCGGAGCCAACAATTCCATCACGCGCATCGAGAACAAGTCGCAGAACCACTTCTGGGACACACTAACGCAAAACATCAAGGACATCCTGCGCGAAACCGACAAGATCCTCCCGGAGGGGAGCAGCGAAACGGTGGTCGAACAGGCCAATGCGCAAAGCACGACCGGTACCGGGGCGCCCGCAGGAACCGGCAACGCGGTACGCGGCGCACAGAATCCGCCGTCGCTGGCCAACAGCCCGAACCCTGCCACCTTGCAGAATTCGGGTTCGACGGTGGTGCGCCGTACGACCTTCCGCGAAGCCGCCGCAGTCATTTCCCATCCGGAAAGCGGCATACTGAGCATCCGCGCCACGTCACGCCAGCACGAGAAAATCCAGGAATTCCTCAGCCAGGTCATGCAAAGCGTCAAGCGCCAGGTGCTGATCGAAGCCACCGTCGCCGAAGTCCGCCTGTCCAACGACTACCAGCAGGGCATTGATTGGAACGGCACAAAACTTGGCCGTGCCGGATTCACAATTAATCAAGGGGTTAATCCCGGAGTCTCCGGCATTTCAGCCCCGCCTTCCAGCCTATTGCAATTGTCGTACAACAATCCACTATCGCGGGTGGGCGCAATTACCGCCGCCATCAACCTGCTCGAAGGCTTCGGTACGGTTAAGATTCTTTCCAGCCCAAAGCTCTCGGTCATGAACAACCAGACGGCGGTAATTAAAGTTGTCGATAACAATGTCTACTTCACCCTGAAGGCCGACACCACAGCTAACGCAAACACGACAACAACCACCTTCACGACCACGCTGCAATCGGTACCGGTCGGTTTCGTCATGAACATTACGCCACAAATCAGCGAAAACGACAGTGTCATGCTCAATGTCCGCCCAAGCATTTCGAGCATTGTCGACTCTGTTCAAGACCCCAATCCTTCACTGAAGAAAAGTACTGTCAACAATTTTGATCAAGACATCGTCAGCAAGATCCCCGTCGTCCGCACCCGCGAAATGGAATCGGTGATTCGCGTAGAAAACGGAAATATCGCGGTGATGGGCGGCCTTATCGAGGATCGTGTCGAAAATCTGGATAACGCGGTTCCAGGGGTCTCTCAAATTCCATTGTTCGGCGAACTGTTCAAACAACGTCGAGACCAGGCCACGAAAACCGAACTGGTCATCTTTCTGCGCCCGGTTGTGATCAAGGACGCCAGTCTTGAAGGCGATTACAGCAACCTGAAAAACCTTCTTCCGCGTCAGGATTTTTTCAATCAACAGCCGGGAAACATTGGCAGCTCACCCATTTACAAAGGTTTTAGCCAGGGAGGAGGCAATCCATGAGCCTCCTCATGGAAGCGCTCAAGAAGGCCGAGGAAGCCAAGCGACTGGCCAGCGAGGGCCATGCTCCAGGGCTGGCGCCGGCCGCGCAGCCCGAGTTGACGCTCAAGGCGATGGCGCAACCGGCGGACAG
>CAIVZW010000035.1 GCA_903910495.1 uncultured beta proteobacterium | reverse complement strand
GGGTGCCCCGAGCCATGCGAGAATGGCTCGCATGGCCGGTTGCGCGAAGGCAGTGGCTTCGAGGTTGTCTGCAGCAGTAAGCGAATCGACCATGGCGCTCAGAAAAGGCGATATGTAAAATTTACCTGTCAAGTATAGCTTCAGGGTAGTGGAGATTATGTGACTTTATTCACACTGTTGCGGTGATGATCTGCGACGAATTTACGGTCAAGCCACGGTGATGATTAAATATCAGCTTGTTTTTTCGCGCTTTCTTGTTATAATTTCGCCCTTTTTCTGAATTCGGAATAGATCCTATGGTTGTTATTCGTCTCGCCCGTGGTGGTGCCAAAAAGCGCCCCTTCTACAATATGGTGGTGGCCGATTCGCGCACCCGCCGTGATGGCCGCTTTATTGAGCGGATTGGCTTCTATAACCCGATTGCTACGGACAAGGAAGAAGGGCTGCGTATTTCTGCCGATCGCCTGAGCTACTGGCAACAGCAGGGTGCCCAACTGTCACTGACCGTCGCTCGTCTGGTCAAGCAGTCCGGCGCCAAGGCTGTAGCTGTAGCAGTAGCCTGAACGTCTGACGGAAGTTCGCTTGCCTGAATCTGCCGGCCTCGAAGCGCCTGCCGATATCGTTGTTCTCGGCAAGATCATAGGCCCGTATGGCTTGCGCGGAGCGGTGAAGATACACCCCTTTGCCGACGATCCGCTGGTCTGGGCCAGGCTGCCTTGCTGGTGGGTCGGACAAGAGGGTAGCGCACCTGAACAGTGGCGTCCGACGCAGGTGCAGAGGTGCAAGGTGCAGGGGGGATTGCTGATCGCGGAACTGGAGTGTCTGCCTGATCGCAATGCGTCCGAGACGGCGAAGGGGATGCTGGTCGGCGTGCCGCGTGCCGTGTTGCCGCCGGCAGCCAAGGATGAGTATTACTGGGCCGACCTGATCGGCCTGGATGTGGTTAATACCCAGGCTCAGTCTCTGGGTCAGGTGTCTGGACTGATCGAGACCTCAGCCAACGCTGTGTTGCGGGTAGTCGATGGGGATGGAAAGGAACGTTTGTTGCCCTTCGTGGCGGCAATAGTTCTTGATGTTGATCTGGCGGCGCGATGTATTCGCGTTGATTGGGAAGCGGACTGGTGAACCCTGACGAACGGGGTTTTCAGGTGGGTGGCCGCTTTGTTGCCGATGTGGTGACGCTGTTTCCTGAAATGTTTGTGGCGCTGACGCAGTCGGGAGTGACGCGGCGGGCGCTTGAAGAAAAGCGCTGGAGTCTGGATTTCTGGAATCCGCGCGAGTTTACCGAGGATACGCATCGTACTGTCGATGATCGGCCTTACGGTGGCGGGCCGGGCATGGTGATGATGGCGCAGCCGCTGGCAGCGGCGATTGCTGCGGCCAGGGCCAGACAGGCCGGGGCAGGAATGGCCAGCAGGGTGGTCTACCTTTCGCCACAGGGAGCGCCGCTGACGCATAGTCGGGTGATGCAGTTTGTGCAGGATGTATCGGCAGAGGGTCTGGTACTCTTGTGTGGCCGCTACGAAGGAATTGACGAGCGTTTGATCGAGCGTTGCGTCGATGAGGAGATTTCGATCGGGGATTTCGTGCTTTCGGGCGGTGAAATTCCGGCGATGGCCTTGCTGGATGCCATTGTCAGGCAGTTGCCGGGCGTGCTCAACGACGCCGAATCGGCAACACAGGATTCGTTTGTAGCGGGTTTGCTGGATTGCCCGCACTATACGCGGCCGGAGGATTACGAAGGTCAGCGGGTGCCGGATGTGCTGTTGTCCGGACACCACGAGCAGATTCGTCGCTGGCGTCTGAAACAGGCGCTGGGGCGAACGTGGCAGCGACGGTCCGATCTGTTGGCGGAGCGTTTGCTGTCGAAAGAGGAAACGCAACTCCTGGTGCAGTTTCAGGAGCAATGCGGTCAGGAAACCAAAAAGGAGTTTAAAAATGAATCTGATAGCGCTACTTGAGCAAGAAGAAATCGCCCGTCTGGGCAAAACCGTTCCTCCCTTTGCTCCCGGCGACACCGTTGTCGTTCAGGTCAAGGTCAAGGAAGGCGTACGCGAGCGTCTGCAGGCTTACGAGGGCGTGGTTATCGCCAAGCGTAACCGCGGTCTCAATTCCAGTTTTATCGTGCGCAAGATTTCGTCCGGTGAAGGCGTCGAGCGTACGTTCCAGACCTATTCGCCGCTGGTTGCCGCCATCGAAGTCAAGCGTCGTGGCGACGTGCGTCGAGCCAAGCTGTACTACCTCCGCGAGCGTTCGGGCAAGTCCGCACGGATCAAGGAAAAACTGACGCGCAAGCAGAAGGAAGTAAAGCAGGACTGATCAGCCGTTCTGCAGAAATGAATAACGGGGCAGTGTCGTAAGACACTGCCCCGTTATTTTGCGAATCTCTCATAAAACTGCATTCAACCTAAAAAACTCAGTTGGACAGGTAAAAACCCGCTCATGGTTCGACGCCCCGCAGGCAACGGGGCCTTGGGCTCAAGTCCTCTTGGGGGACACCCATTAGCCGGCCCGTGTCAAGCGAGTAAAGTATTCTATGGCAGCACGAGCCGCCGGTTTTTAAATCTTTTCCAACTCCGTTTGCAGCCGCTAATCGCGCCCG
>CAIVZW010000034.1 GCA_903910495.1 uncultured beta proteobacterium | reverse complement strand
ACCAGACCGATTTTCTCGACATCGTCCTTGTCGAACTGCGAAACGACCGAACTGCCGGCGTCGGCCGAGTACAGCGGACAGAAGTCGGTGAGTTTTCCCGGAGCAATGAGCACGCCGCCCGCGTGCATGCCGACGTTGCGCGTCAGGTCCTCGAGGCGGGCGGCCAGATCGAACAGATCGCGCACCTCCTCTTCTTCGTCGATCTTGGCCTTGAGTTGCGGCTCGGCCTCGATGGCCCTGGCCAGCGACAACGGCTTGTTGGTTTCCAGCGGAATCAGCTTGGACAGCTGGTCGCAGAAGTTGTAGGGCAAATCGAGAACGCGCCCGACATCGCGAATCACCGCCTTCGACGACATGGTGCCGAAGGTGGCGATCTGTGACACCGCCGCCGCACCGTATTTTTCACGCACGTACTCGATGACGCGCCAGCGGTTGTCCTGGCAAAAATCGATGTCGAAGTCGGGCATCGAAACGCGTTCCGGATTCAGGAAGCGCTCGAACAGCAGGGCATAGCGCAAGGGATCAAGGTCAGTGATGCCCAGCGAATAAGCCACCAGCGAGCCGGCGCCCGAACCCCGGCCGGGCCCGACCGGAACGCCATTGTTCTTGGCCCAGTTGATGAAGTCGGCGACGATCAGGAAATAACCGGGGAAGCCCATCTGCACGATGGTGTCGGTCTCTATCTTCAGGCGGGAATCATAGGTCGGGCGCCGCGCCGTGCGTTCGGCAGCGTCAGGAAAAAGCTGCAGCAAACGCCTTTCAAGGCCGCTCGCCGCTTCACGACACAGGAAATCATCGAGCGTTATGCCTTCGGGGGTCGGAAAATCGGGCAGATAGTTCTTGCCGAGCGTGATTTGCAGATTGCAGCGCTTGGCGATCTCGACCGAGTTCTCGAGGGCTTCCGGCAGATCGGAAAAAAGTTCGGACATCTCGTCCGCCGACTTGAAGTATTGTTCTTCGGTGTACAACTTCGGACGCCGCGCGTCGCCCAGCATGTAGCCTTCGGCAATGCAGACGCGCGCCTCGTGCGCCTTGAAATCGTCGCGTTCAAGAAACTGGATCGGGTGCGTGGCCACCAGCGGCAAATCGAGTTCGCTCGCCAGTTGCGCGCTGGCCGCAATCAAGGCTTCCTGCGGCCCGTGCCCGCGCGGGTGCACGCGCTGCACTTCGATATAGTAAGCCCCATGGAACAGGCTCGCCCAATAGCGGGCGCGACTTGCCGCCTGCTCGGTATTGCCTTGCAGCAAAGCTTCCCCGACGTCGCCACTGCCCGCGCCGGAGAGGGCGATAAGCCCATCCACGCCGACCTCGCGCAGCATCTGACGGCTTATTTCGGCGCGGCCGCGCATGCGTGGCGCAAGGTAGGCGCGTGTCAGGAGTTCGCACAACTGCAAATAACCCTGGTGCGAACGGCAAAGCAGAAGTATTCGGTGAGGGCGATCCGGATCTGCCTTGTTGGCCAGAAAAACATCGCAGCCGAGCACCGGCTTGATCCCTTTGCCTCGTGCCGAAGAATAGAATTTGACCAGCCCGAAGAAGTTGACCAGATCGGTCAGCGCCAGCGCCGGCATGCCATAGGACACGGCACGCGCTACCGCATCATCAAGACGAACGATCCCGTCGGTGACCGAGTATTCGCTGTGCAGGCGAAGATGGACGAAGCGCATTTCAGGCATCCGGGCATTTTACTCCGATGCGCGATAGCAAAAGAGACAGCTTTTGGCCGGACACCCCTCCTGCTGGAAATGCGCTGCGGGGTTTCCCGGGCGGCTTTCATCCGGAGTGGCATTAACGCGTCTGCACCGGCTTTGCCGACCCGGGTTACAAATAGTTACGACTCCGGTTATTCAGCAACAGACATTTACAAAATGATCACTCCATCGCCACACACATTTCCGGAATTCTGGCTATGCTGAACTCACCATGTACGAAAGGAACAATCATGAAAAAGCAACTGGGCATCACGATGGCTCTGTCACTCGGCCTTCTCGTATCAAGTGTGGCCATGGCCAATGATACGGTATTGGGTGCATTACTGGGCGGTGGTGCCGGCGTCCTCGTGGGCAGGTCTATCGGCGGCCGCAATGGCGCCGTTATCGGCGGCGCGCTGGGTGCGGCAGCCGGAGCGGCAATAGGTTCGGAACAAAATCGTCCACGCGTTGAACAACGTGTCGATTACTACTCGCCACCCCCGGTATATTACACGCAGCAGCCCTATTACCCGCCACAGCAGGTGTATTACACCCAGCCCGCACGTATGGTTCAGCCGCCGGTTTATTACATCGACGGGGGTTATTACCGGAGCGAATCGAGACATCACCATCGCGACTGGGGCGATCGTCGCTGAGAGGCTGTGAAAATATCGAGCTGGCACAACACCCACCTTCGTCACCCCGGAGAAGGCCGGGGTCCAGTTCGTTCATCTAATTGATTTAATTGACGTCGGCGGTGCGCACTGGATCCCGGCCTACGCCGGGATGACGAATTTATAAGCCTGTGCCTATTTTTTCACAGCCTCTGAGACTAGGCTAGGGTGTTTACATTTGGAACCCTAACACCCACCGTAGAGGTGACCGAAGGAAATGCATTTAGGCATCAACCCAGTCGATGATCGGCTGCCACTGCTCCATATCCTTTTCGGCACGTGCTGACGAAAGATCGAAGAGGGTCATGCCGTTTGCCGCCGCCTGAACGTAGAGCTGCGTATCGCGCAGGCAGCTAAGGACAGGAAGATCGTATGAAGCCAGAAAACGATCCAGTTCGCCTGCGGCGCGTGTGCGCGCATCAACGCGCATGCCGACCACGGCGACAAAAGCACGCTCCTTGCGCACCACTTTTTCTTCGAGCAGGGTTTCGAGGAAATGCCGTGTTGCCAGAATGTCAAAGAGCGAAGGCTGAACCGGAACAATGACGCGACCGACCTGTTTGAGCACCCGTTCGAGCGCCTTGCCGTGCAGCCCCGCCGGAGTATCCAGAACGACGTGGGTGGTGCCTTTGGGCGGCCGCGCCGGCAGCGATTGCTCTACGTCCCAGGTGCGGATCGGCGGCAGGCTGCCGGGACGGATGGCCAGCCACTCACGCGCCGATTGCTGGCGGTCGGTGTCTCCCAGCATGACCTGATGACCGCAGCGGGCAAAGTAGCCGGCCAGATTGGTGGCCAGTATCGATTTCCCCGAACCGCCCTTGGGGTTGGCAATCAGAAAGGATTTCATGTCTTGTCGTCGGTTCTTCGTCCGGATTCGAGATAGCGCAGTTTTTTGCGTACCAGATTGATGTGCTCGCGCAAAGTGTACAGCAGGTCGCTGAAGGCCAGGGGAATGTTGCGAGCATAAGCGTCTTCCTCGATGCGATCAAGCCTGGCCAGATAGTCGGCATGGCGGGACCGGTCGTAGTTCTGGCGCAAGTCGTTCTCGAGAAATTTCAGATCGCCATAGCAACGGAATATCTTGGAGCGTACCCGCCAGCTATAAATCGAAGGAGCAACCTTGAGCAGGGGCAAGAGCAGGACGACGATCGGCACGATCAGCACGAAGAGACGCTCAACCAGTACGGCAATCCAGAAGGGCAGGTAGCGCTGCAGGAAAGGCGGCCCGGATTTGTAATAGCGCTGCGCCTCGTCGGCGAGGACGAAACTGTGATCCTTGTAGGACGGAAATTCGCCAGCCCGCTGGAAAAACCCGGTCTTGCCGTTCACTTCGCTCATTGCCTGCAGCAACAGGCTGACCAGTGCCGGGTGCAAATCGTCGCGCACCACGACATTGGCGGTTGTTGACAACAGAACGGTATCCCTTGGCGGCGTATCGCGAACCAGATCAACCACGCCGCGTGGAAGAATGATCCTGGACAGGTAAGGAAAACGCCGCGTATAGGCGTCGGCCTGGCTGAAACTCATTACCCGCACATCGGGCAAGTGCAACATCTTCTGCACGACTGGCGCCTCCTGTGCAGCGACGATGAAGGCCGCATCGACATCCCCGCGCTGCAGGGCTTCGACCGCGCCGAGACCGGCCAGCGGCACCAGGTTCCTGCTGTTCGCCGGAATCTCGTTGGCGGCCAGCAATTTCAGCGCCAGCCCTCTTATTCCGCTGCCCTCCTCGCCTACCGCAATACGCTGCCCACGCAGACTGTGCAGCCTGTCGATCCGATGATCACTGCGGTAAAACACCCAAACCGGTTCGTAGGACACGCTGCCCAGCGAGCGCAGATCGCTTTCTTCCCCGCTGCCAAGCACCTCGCGGTCCCCGCCCTGGACGAAGGCGATGTCGGCCTCGCCATTCTTGACACGTTCCAGATTCTGCAGGGAGCCGGCCGAGGTCCTGATTTCAAGCGTCACGCCATTGGCCACGAGCAACTCGGCGTAGCGCCTGGCATAGGCGAAGTAGGCCCCGGTATCGCTACCCGTGGTGATCGTCAGCTGCCGTGGTGGCGCCGGCTCGACAAACTGGTAGGCGACGACAAAACCGATGGCCGTAATGAGCACGATCGGCCATGCCGTCGCCAGCAGGTCACGGATTGAAACGAACTTCGAGCGCAGCTTGTTCATCAGGGCAGCAGAATCGTCGATCCTGTCGTTTTACGCGCCTCCAGATCGCGGTGCGCATTGGTGGCGTCGGCCAGTGCATAGGTCTGGTTGACCTCGATTTTGACCTGGCCTGAAGTAACAACGGCAAAAAGCGCTTCGCCATGGGCGACCAGATCATCGCGTTTGGCGGTGTATTGGCCAAGAATCGGCCGGGTAACATAAATTGAGCCCTTTTGTGCTAGCAGCAGCGGATCAAATGCTGGTATCAGGCCGGAGGCATTGCCAAAAGAAACCATCATGCCACGCATGCGCAGGCTGTCGAGCGAACTCATGAAGGTATCCTTGCCGACGCCGTCATAGACCACGGCCACGCCCTCTCCACCGGTGATCTCGCGCACCCGCTTGGCGACGTCTTCCCGCGTGTAGAAAATGATGTGGTCGCAGCCGTGCCGCCTGGCCAGTTCGGCCTTGGTTTCTGTCGATACGGTCCCGATCACGGTCGCCCCGAGCGCCTTGGCCCACTGGCAGGCAATCAGCCCGACTCCGCCGGCTGCGGCATGGATCAGCACGCGATCGCCGGCTTGTACTGGATAGGTAAGACGCAACAGGTAGGCTGCGGTCAGGCCTTGCAGCAGCATCGCGGCGCCGGTACGACAATCGATGCCTGCGGGCAGCTTGAGCAGACGATCTGCGGGCAGGCAGCGGATCTGGCTGTAAGCGCCCAGAGGTCCGCCAGCATAGGCCACACGGTCGCCAGCACGCAGATCGGTGACACCGTCGCCAACTGCCTCGACAACGCCCGCCGCCTCGGTGCCCAGCCCGGAAGGCAGAGGCAAGGGGTAGAGGCCACTGCGATGATAGGTATCGAGGTAGTTCAGGCCCACCGCTTCATGACGCACACGCGCCTCGCCAGGCGCCGGGTCGCCAACGGCGACCTCCTCCCAGCACATGACTTCGGGACCGCCGGTCTGATGAATACGCATGGCAAAGGACATGACTTTCTCCTGGGTTAGAATCGCAGAGGGCATTTGGCGCTATGGTATCCGGGACGGATAGCATTATTGCAAACCATCAGACTAGCCGCTGCACGCTGTTCAAGCAAGTCAGACAGCATCAATATCAGGCAGAACACCCCCAGCACCGTGAAAAGAAGGTAGGTACTATCAGCTTCCTGCTCAATATATTGCCGGAATAGAACTGAAGTGTTCCTTCCAGCAATCGGTGTCTTTACGCTTCAGTATCTCTTTTTGGCGAGTGCATTACGCGATTTGGCGAGGTTGGAAACGACCTCTTCGCTGCGTAACAGTGCAACTCCGACGGAAAGGACATCGATCACGCAAAGCTGCGCGATGCGCGAGGCCATGGGCTCGAACCGATACCCGGTTTCAGAAGATCCCACAAGAAGGGTATGTTGGACAACCTTTGACAAGGGAGACTTCGAATAACTGACAATGCCGATCGTTGAAGCCCCGGCAAGTTCGGCCGCCTGTACCGCTTCAACGACATCATGGGTCGCTCCGGAGTGCGATATGGCAATAAAAACCTGGCCGGGTTTCATCATTGATGCCGCCATGATGGCCATGTGTCCATCGTTGAACCATTCGCACGGGATGCCGATCCTGAAAAACTTGTGGTAGGCATCCATTGCAACAGCCGCAGAGCCTGCCAGTCCATGGAAAATAATTTTCTGCGCATTGCGCAGTTTCTCAATGGCTTGCTGTACGACCGCAAAGTCAAGGGTGCCAAAGGTTCTGTTAATGGCTTCGCGGTTGGCGTCGAAGACTTTGCGCACCAGTTCGGGAACCTCTTCCTTTTCGCTCATCGACTCGTGGATACTTCTCACGGCCGGGATGATGTTCTGCGCCAGGTGAATCTTGAAATCCTGAAAACCTTTTAAACCGAGCGCACGGCAAAAGCGAATGACCGTCGGATCGCTAACATGTGCCTGTTCGGCAAGCTGGCTAACCGAGAAGTGGATCACTTCTTCGGCATTACCCAAAACGTAGTCAGCGACCTTCTTTTCCGACTTGCGAAGGTCACTGTACTTGTCAGTTACGAAATTAACTTGTCCTAACATTTCAAAATCTTATCCCTTTTTGGCATCTCTGCCGCGGTCGTGTAACCGTGTGCTTCAAAACACTCAGACTGGCTTGAAGTTGCCGTTCTCGAACGGAAGATCCAAATCGGCGAAGCCCTTCCCGATGATCGAAAAAATCTCGCCGTACTTCGCATCATCGAAGCGCGGCAGCAGCATCGGCTTGCGCGGGAACCCGGCGTCATAGCCGCGGGCGTAGAGTGCCATATGGGAGATGATGGTCGAGTCAGTGAAATGAAGCTTGTCCGAAAGGCTCATCATCACGAGATAAGCCTTGCGCGCACGGTCCCATTCAGCGGCAAAGGTCGCGCGCACCAGCTCAGTCATGATTTCTGGTGCCCAATTGTTGATGCCGGCGATCGCTGCTCTGATACCCATATGGTAGAGTGGCAGCCATCCGGTCGACGTGCCGGGGATGAGTTGGAAATCACTGCCCGCTTCCTGCGCGCCATAGGCGACCTGCGTGATCAGACCGAGCGACAAAGGACTGTCCTTCATGCCGGCAAGACCGAGTTCCTGCAGTTTCTTCACTATCTTAAGGCTAAGGGTATAACGAGATGTCTCAGGATTGTTGTACGCATAGACCGGAATCTTCACCGCGTTGATGATGGCCTTATAGTATTCGATGACCGCTTCGTCGGTGTGTTTGTAATAGAACGGGGGCACAGCACCTACGGCGTCGGCGCCGATTTCCTCGGCAGCGATCGCGAGTTCGACGGCGGTCTTGGTGTCGATACAGCCGACATGGGGAAGCAGAATCTTGCCCTTGAAACCATCGGCCGATTTTTTAGCCAGCTTGTAGATAGAAATCCGCTCTTCAGTTGACATCAAGGGGCCGGCACCATAGGAACCGGTCAGGAAGAGACCGTCCACTCCCTTGGAAAACATCCAGTCCATGTGCCAGCGCGTCTTGACCTCATAGATCTGGCCGGCGGCATCAAAAATGGTGATATTGGGTACGAGAGATCCAGTAATAGTCATGACAATTCCTTCTGTTGGTTACGTTTATGGGTGGGGTAGGTAAGATGATAAAAACGTGGCAGCTTGCTCAAGCCACTTTGTCATGGAAGCGGATTCCTGCGGCGGCGTTGACCGCACATTCCCTGCGACCGTGTACCAGGACATCGACCACATTCCTGGCTACGATTCTGGAAACGTTGCCGGCCGCCTCAACTGAGGTAGCCGCAAGATGCGGCGTCAGCGTGATGCCGATGTCCCGGAGACAGGAGTCCCTTGGCAGAGGTTCCGGGTCGAAGGCATCAAGTGCAGCGCCAGCGATACGCTTGTCATGCAGCGCAGCGCACAAGGCTTCGTCGTCGACAAGCCCGCCGCGTGCGGTGTTGATCAGATAGGCGTTACGCTTCATCAGGGCCAGGCGTCGAGCATCGACGATGCCTCTGGTTTGAGAATTCAGTGAGAGGGCTAGTACCAGGAAATCTGCCTTGGCAAAAACTTCGTCAGCCGACGTCGCGAGACTCACGCCGGAACGTGCACACCATTCGCGATCCGGCAGGACGTCGAAGGCCGTGATTTGCACACCGAATCCCGACAACAATTCGACGATGCGCTTGCCAACATTGCCGAGTCCCAGGATTCCTACCGTTTTGCCAGAAATCTCGTAGCCTGCCGAGCGTTCCCAGCGTCCTGCCTTCAGGATTTCGATATGCTTGTCGATGGCTCGCGCCGCAACAAGCATGAGCGCCAAGGTCAGTTCGGCGACGGCATTTCGATTGGCGCCCGGCGCATTGGCAACGAGTACGCCTTTGTCCGTTGCTGCAGAAACATCGATCGCGTCCAGACCCGTGCCATGCATATGCACCAGTTGCAATTGATCGGCTGCTGCAAATACGCTTGCGTCGACCGTTTCGTTGCCGACGATCAGCGCATCAAAACCGGCGATTTCTGCGGCGATTTCCTTGGCCGTCATTGATGGCTTGGAACCCCAGACCACTTCGATGCCATTGGCTTTGAGTGTCTCGATAGCGTCCGGCGCAACTCGCCCGAATGACTTTGAGGTAACGAGAACCTTCACAACGAACTCCCTTCCTGAAGATTGATTTCACGCAGAGCGGAAACCAATTGCACATACCCCCGGTACGCGCGGTCGTAACGTCCTGACTGTGCGCCATCAGGAATAAACGACCGGTGGGCACGCGGGCCGCCGGAAAACAAAAGTCCGTCAATGGCCCCGAGACCGTGCAGAGCGAGTATCGCGGCACCGGCTATCGAGCCTTCGCCATCCTCTGGCGTGCGCAGTTCCATGTTCAGCACATCAGCGAGTAACTGAGGGATGATGGGCGATTTGGCCAATCCCCCCGTGAGCACGATGTGCGAAGCGATGGGGGTTCGCTGCTTCATGATGCCAATGATTGAGCGCAGATCGTAGGCGACAGCCTCAAGCATCGCGCGCGCCACGTGCCCCGCTCCATGATCAGCCGTCAGCCCATAGATCGTGCCCTTGAGACGACCGTCCCAATAAGGTGAACGTGCCTTGCGCAAATAGGGCAGAAAGTACAGTCCGTCTGCACCGGGCGCCACCTCTGCCGCAAGCCGGTTCATGAGCTCAAACGTTTGCGTCGCGTCGGCCCCCGCCGCACCAATCAGGTTGGAACCTAGCCATTGATAGGCGTTTCCAACATTGGTGACGATGCCGCCGTAAGCCCATAGATCATCGGTCAGGCAAAAGCACCAAAGGCTCGCGGTATCATCGACCGTCATGACATCGGTTATGCAGCGGGCAGCGCCTGAAGTGCCCAGATCAATGTTGACCGCACCAATTGCCGACGCCCCGGAACCCAGGTTGGCGAGGGGGCCGTCACCGCCACCGAGAAATATCAGAACGTTGTCAGGCAAGCCGCAACCCGCTAGCGGCGAATCGCTCCTGAGAGCAAATTTTTCAAGCCCTGAGACTGGGCGGGAAAGCTGATCCTCGCCCACTCCGGCCGCATCGGTTGCCCTTGCATGCCAGCGATGTGATCGAATATCCAGCATGCCCGTGGCCGAGGCCATCGAATAGTCGACAACCCACTCTCCGATCAGGGGAAAAGTCACGTACTCCTTGATCGAGACAAAGCGTCGAGCCGCACCAAACACGTCTGGCCTGAGCTCGCGCAGCCATGCCAGTTTGGCGAGCGGAAAGATCGAGTTCATCGGACACCCGGTCTCCGGGTAGAGCCAGTGCTCGCCATGCGTTTTCTTCATGGTCTCAGCCTGCGCTTCGGCCCGCCCGTCCGACCATAGGATATTTTGGGTCAACGGCTTACCGGCAGCGTCAAGGGCAATGACCCCGTAGAGTTGTGATGAAAAGCCGATGGCGCCGATCTTCCCGGGATCGGCGCCTGGCTCGGCGAGACACTGCTTGATCGCTCGATAGACCTCGTTACGAACGAGATCGGGATCCTGTTCTTCGAAGTAGGGCGCGGGTCGTGTAGTCGAATAACCGATCTGCGCGCGAACAAGGATTTTGCCAGCCGCATCGAACACCATCGCGCGTACCGAGGATGTTCCTATGTCGACCGCGAGTACGCGTTCCATCGATGATTTCATTTGCCACTCTCCCTTTCGCCGATTACCCAAGCTTGATGCCAGCCTTGTCGGCCGTTAGTGCCCAAACAGAGGTACCCCCAGCGAGAACAGGCAAGGCTACGACTACCAGCTTGTTCAACATGACGGCCCTCTTATCCCGGATTGGCGGGGCTACCCAGCCAATCCGGGTCGTACTATTCGCCCCTGCTTTGGCGCCATTGAAGCCAGGAATTGATCATTGGCCGTCCCAGCGATTGACCCAATGCACGGGTTGTTCGCCGCGCAGTACGCGCAGCACTTCCATCGCCGCCTTGCTTTGCAATTCCTGGATCGACGCCTCCGAGTACCAGGCGGTGTGGTCGGACAGCACGACGTTGTCGAGGGTGATCAAGGCGCTGTCGCGCGCGAGTGGCTCGCGTTCAAAGACATCAAGACCGGCGCCCATGATCGCCTTGCGTTCAAGCGCGGCAATCAGGGCGCTTTCATCGATCAGGGGACCGCGGCCGGTATTGATCACGATCGCCGTCGGTTTCATCAGCGCGATTTCGCCGGCCCCCAGCATGTTCCGGGTTTCGGCACTGAGCGGGGCGTGCATCGAGATGAAGTCGGCCTGGGCGCAAAGTGTCGGCAGATCTACCAATTCCACATTGGGACAATCCGCCGCTTTCTTATAGGGGTCAGCTACCAGCACGCGGCCGACTCCCATGCCACGCATCTTGCGTTCGAACGTGTGTGCGATCCGGCCATAACCGACCAGACCGAGCGTCAGACCGGCGATGCGGTACATTTTTTCCCGCCGCGCGACATTCCACGCCCCGTTGCGTACCGCCCGATCGCGCTGCACGACGTGACGCACGACGGCGAGGAGCAGCGCCATGGCGTGATCGCTGACTTCCTCGGCTCCATAGTCGGGAACATTGGCGACGTAGATCCGGAGCGCTGCTGCCGCCACACGGTCAATGGCGTCAATACCTATGCCATAGCGCACCACGGCGCGGCAGCGCGGCGCACCGGCGAGCGCCGCGGCGTTGACCGGTGATTCCCTGACCAGCGCCGCGTCGGCGTCAACGAGCGCGGCGGCGACGGCCGCAGCGTCGTTTTTACAGGGACGCACGACCACCGTTGCACCGACTTCAGCGAGTATCGCCTGTTCGGTCGCGTAACTGTCATAGCCGTCGTCAAGGACGACGACGCGCAATGCTTCAGTCATGGGCTACCTCTTCTGTTCGGCGATTGCAGCGAAGAGGCGATCGACCCATTCCTTGCCGACGTCTTTTTCGACGAAGGCACGTACCGGCGGCTGTGCCAACTTGCGGAAGGCGTCAACTTCAGGCAGGCTCAGTTCGGTCACTTCCATGCCCTTGTCACTCAGGATCTTCTTGGCGCCGAGGTCCTGCTCGGAAGTCATGCGGCGATGAATGTCGCGGGCGATCTTGCTGCCCTCGAGCACGGCTTTTTGCTCATCGGCGCTCAGGCTCTTGAAGAATTTGTCATTGATCATGTAGGCGTGGATGCTCCACACATGGCCGTCAAGCGTAGCGAATTTCTGATACTGATAGAGACTGGCGGCAAGGATGTTGGTGACCCCATTCTCCTGTCCGTCAACGACTTT
>CAIVZW010000033.1 GCA_903910495.1 uncultured beta proteobacterium | reverse complement strand
CAGGGCTTCTCGTTGCGTCCGCAGAACAGGAGAAAATCGAAGGCGTATTTACTCGGCAGGATGACCACGTTGGCCTGGGTAAACCCCGGAGCCAGACCGGATGTCGGTTTTCTCCATTCTCCCCGTGCTATGGCCGCGCGAATTTCCTGAACTGCATTGACGCCCATGGCGCCTCCTTTTCTTCGCTAAACGTTAAAACAGTTATCCCGAGACAAGCCATCGACTTTAGCACAATGATCGTCAGTATCGAACACGCAGATGGACAAAGTCATCTGTCCACCGCCTGCCATCGCTGGATTCCACTCTTGCCCGACGGTCTCAGCTTGTACGTACTGCTTGCTTCAAGTGTTCAACGAGGCGTTTGGTGACTGATCCTAATTCAAGGCTCTCCTGACTGACCACCCCCAGCTCCCTGAAAAACAGGGCTTCCCCGAGCGAGATGGCCCGGACCTCGTCGGGCAGTGTCGTGTGCGGAGTAATCGGCATGAGCGCCACGCCAATTTGTCGGCGCACGGCTTGCACGATACCTTCCATGTCGTCGAGTTCAAGCACGTATTTCGTAGAAATGTTATTGGCCTTGAGGAAATCAGTGACTTGTCTGCCGCCGAAGGACGAGCGGTCATATCTTACGAACGGTTCGCGCAGCAGGATTTCGCGCCAATCGTCTCCAGCGATCTCTTTGTGGCATAGAAGCTTGAACGGATCGTGAGCCAGTGAGTCCCATTTCAATTTCCGCGGATGTGAAAAAGGCTGCTTGATCATGATCGCCAGATCCAGTTCTCCCGCCTCGACCTGCCCCAGGAACATCAGCGAAACACCCGGCACGATCTTGATCGTTACGTAAGGGAATTCATCGCGAAAGGCCTTGAGTGCCAGAGGCAGCAAGGTCGACTGAACCGACGCCACGGCGCCTATGCGCAGTTCACCTTTCGCCGGCGCGCCCTCAATCATGCCGCGAAGCTGCTCCCAACGCTCCAACAATTCGCCGGCCCGGGCGACAGCTTCACGACCGGCCGCATTGAGCGAAGCAGAGCGCCCTGTCCGGTCAAACAGCTTGAATCCCAAGGCGTCTTCCAGGCGACGGATCTGGGCACTGACCGCGCCTTGGGTCAGGCCGATGCGTTCTCCCGCAGCGGCGAAGGTGCCGTAATTGGCAACGGCCAGAAGGGTTTTCAGTTCCCGGATCATGATTGATTAAAAAAATTGATGCTTAGAGAAAATAAATATCGTTATAAATTTATATTTTTACTTTATACACTTGCACAACATCATGGACAAGGTGTCGCATGAAGAAGGGGTTTGACCGTTCAAATAGCCCCTGAACACAGGAAACAAGGCTAGTCAAAAAGGATACAAGACATGGAATTAAACCTCTCCACAAAGCTCGACGTTGTACAACCCTCTCCGACCATTGCCATTACGCGCCAGGCGGCTGAACTGCGGCGCCAGGGACGCGATGTCATCAGTTTGTCACAGGGCGAGCCCGATTTCGATACACCGGCGCATATCTGTGCGGCGGCCAAGGCGGCGATCGATGCCGGTGCGACGCGTTACACCGATGTCGATGGAACGCCTGAACTCAAACAGGCCATCGTCAACAAATTCCAGCGTGAGAACGGCCTGACCTACGAGACTTCGCAAATTACCGTGGGTACCGGGGGGAAACAGGTCATATTCAATGCTTTTTTCGCCTCGATCAATCCCGGCGACGAAGTGATCATCCCCGCGCCATACTGGGTATCGTATCCCGACATTGTCCGACTGGCCGGAGGCACTCCGGTTATCGTAGCGTGCCCGGAGGAAGTCGCATTCAAGATGTCCGCTTCCCAGTTGCGCTCGGCAATCACGGCGCGGACCAAATGGCTGGTTCTCAACTCGCCGAACAATCCTACCGGCAGCGGTTACAGCGCCGATGAGTTGCGCGCGCTTGCCGATGTGCTTCTGGACTTTCCCGATGTGCACATCATGACCGATGATATCTATGAGCACGTCCATTACGAGGGCTGGAAAGCGAGCACGATCGCCGCCGTCGAACCTCGGCTGTTGAACCGCACGCTAACCTGCAACGGCGTATCGAAAGCCTTCGCCATGACCGGATGGCGCATCGGTTATGCCGGCGGTCCGAAGGGGCTGATTCGGGCCATTGCCACCATCCAGTCGCAAAGTACTACGAATCCGAATTCAATCGCCCAGGCCGCTGCTGTGGCGGCCTTGAATGGCCCGCTGGATTTTCTCGCCGAGCGCAATGCCATCTTCCAGAACCGTCGTGACAGCGCGGCACGGCTATTGAATGCAATTCCGGGTATTTCCTGCCGCATACCTGAAGGCGCGTTCTATCTCTTTCCGTCGTGCCAGGGCTTGATTGGCAAGACTGATGCACAAGGAAAAATTCTTCGCTCCGACGAGGATGTCGCCAGCTATTTTCTGCAGGAAGCTCTCGTCGCCGTCGTGCCCGGTTCGGCATTCGGCCTGTCGCCGTATTTCCGGATTTCTTTTGCAACGGCGACCGAGCGTTTGCTGACGGCCTGCGAGCGCATCGCGGAAGCCTGCCGTCTCCTGAAATAGTTGCCGCTCCTGGCAGAGAATCCTGGGGACGCGCCCACCACTATTGCTGCAATGTATTGAATGGAAGAGTCCGGATTTCCGGAACTCCCTGATATTCTTCAAACACTGAAATCCTGAAAGGTATTTTTATGACACAACGTCTTCGTGGAGTGCTGGCCCCGGTAGTGACCCCTTTTGACGCCGATTTAAAGCCGGACGCCAGGCGCTTCGTTCAGCATTGCCAATGGCTGGTGTCGCAAAATGTCGGTCTGGCGTTTTTCGGAACAAACTCCGAGGCCAATTCACTGAGTGTCGATGAACGCATTGTGCTGCTCGACGCCCTGGTTTCTTCCGGCGTTGATCCCGCAAAAATGATGCCGGGAACGGGATGTTGCGCCTTGACCGACTCGGTCGAGCTGACACGGCGTGCCGTTGATGCGGGTTGTGCCGGTGTCCTGATGCTGCCGCCGTTCTTTTACAAGGCCGTCTCTGAAGACGGCTTGTTCCGCTCGTACTCGGAAATTATCCAGCGGGTCGGAAACAGTCGTTTGCGCATCTATTTGTATCACATTCCGCCGGTTGCCCAGGTTTCGATCAGCGCCGGTTTGATCGAGCGCTTGCTCAAAGCCTATCCAGGAACAGTCGCGGGAATCAAGGATAGCTCCGGAGACTGGAGTAACACGGAGATGCTGCTGAAGAACTTCCAGTCGGAAAGTTTTGACGTGTTCTGCGGCAGCGAGGTCTTTCTCCTGCAAAACATGCGTGGCGGCGGTGCCGGCAGCATTACGGCAACAGGTAACGTTAACCCGGCAATGATCCACGATCTGTTCGTAAATTGGCAGCAGAGTGACGCCGACGAAAAGCAGGCGAAAATCACCGAGGTCAGACGTGCTTTCGAGTTGATCCCTCTGATCGCGTCGATGAAGTCCGTGATTGCCTGGAAGCGCAACGATCCGCAATGGGCCGAAGTGCGT